>UQQU01000035.1 GCA_900543325.1 uncultured Clostridium sp.
GATACATCATGGTATGATGTTTTAGAAGTATCTATTTTGGCAGGAATAGGATTTACAATGTCATTATTTGTATCAGAACTTGCATTTGCAGGTGAGAAAATTGAGCTTAGTGTATCAAAAATTTCAGTATTAATAGCTGCTGTTATCTCAATAATATTAGCTAGTATATTGACATCTATAGGTGAAAGGCTACAACATAAACATAAATAAATAATATGTGTGTATTCAAGATGCAACTAAATGTAGAATACACACATATTTTTTTATATCATATAATATTTGTGACAAAAATATATAGGAAGTGCCTTAAAACGAGTATAATAAGTAAAGCTGTATATTGTAGTATGATTATGGCAGGAGGAGTGCTAGAAAAATACTTTAATCAATATACTCTAAATTCTAAGAAAGTAAATAAACAGGTTTTATTTAAAATATTAAATAGAAATAAAAAATGTAAGTATGGGAAAGAATATAATTTTACTTCTATAAAATCAATAGATGAATATAAAGATAAGGTTCCAATTACCAATTATGCATCTTATGAAAAATATATAGAAGAAATGCTAAGAGGTGAAAAAAATATTTTAGTTGCTGAAGATGTTGAGTACTTTGGACATACTTCGGGAACTACAGGTAAACAAAAATTAGTTCCAGTAACTAAAAAGTCTAGAGAAGTTGGAAGTAAGTATATGGCCCTATTACTTGAAAAATTTGCTTATAATAATTTTAAAGAACAATGGAATTATGGAAGAGGACTGATGTTGGCAGATACTGTAATGACAACTTACTCTGAAGGAGGAGTACCTATATGCTCTGCTACATCTGGTGGAATGGATGCTATAAAACCTATACTACCCAAGATATATACTTCACCATATGAAGTAATGAAAATTAAGGATAAAAATGCAGCATTATATTTACATTTATTATTCGCTCTTAAAGATAAAAACTTAACTTATATAAGTGGTGTTTTTATATCTAATGTTTTAGATGCATTAAGAGTATTAGAAGATAATGCGGAGCTATTAGTAAGAGATATTAGAAGAGGGAGTATAGATAGGAATTTAAATATTGATGATGAAACAAGGAAAAAGTTAAATAAATATTTAAAACCAAATGCAGGACGAGCTGATGAAATAGAATTAGAGTTTTCTAAAGGTTTTGAAGGAATATGTAGAAGAATATGGCCTAAATTAATTTATATCGCATCAGTAACAGGTGCTAATTTTTCTATATATGATGATATGGTTAATTATTATACCGGATCAATACCAATTTACTCTCCAGCATATGCAGCAACTGAAGCAATGATAGGAATTAATCCATATGCAGATAAAATAAGATATGTTATAATCCCTGATACTGTATTTTATGAATTTATTCCAATAGAAGAGGGGAATAAGGAAAATCCAAAGACTTATTATATAGATGAATTAAAAATAGGTGAAAAGTATGAAATTATAATTACAAACTATGCAGGGTTTTATAGGTATAGGTTAGGTGATGTAATTAAAGTAGTTGATTATTATAATAATTCACCAGAGATTGAATTTTTATATAGGAAAAATCAAGCACTTAATATGGTTTCGGAAAAGACAACTGAAGAGCATTTAAGAGCGTCTCTTAGTGAAACTGTAAAAGAATTTAATTTATCTTTAGTTGATTATACAACTTTAGAGGATAATAGGATAACACCAGGAAGGTATGTTTTTTATTTAGAGTTTAATGAAAAGATACCTAAGAATAAAATAAAATTTATAGAAAACACCTTAGATAAAGAGTTGCAGAAAGCAAATTTAGCTTATGGAAGGTTTAGAAAGAACAATAGATTAGCATGTTTAAGTATTAATATAGTTAGAAAAAATACATTTGATATTATAAAAAGATATCTAATATCAAAAGGAGTTTCTAAAAGTCAGATTAAAATTCCAAGAGTAATAACCAATAAAAAAGATATTCTAAATATATTAAATGATAATAGTAAGTAATTATTAATTATATTCTCTAGAAAAGGATAAATATAATCTTCACCTAGAGAATATAATTAGTTTTTATTCTAAAATAGTTAAAATTTATATATAATAAACAATAAAGAGAAATATATTTTAAGTAAGGGGTTGCCTAAGGCAACCTTTTTAATTACATAAATGAAGGGAGAATAATTATTTATGTGGGTATTATATGCATTAGGATCTGCATTTTTTGCAGGAGTTACATCGATTTTAGCCAAGATAGGTGTTAAAGATGTAGATTCTCATGTAGCAACAGCTATAAGAACTATTATAGTGTTAATTTTTTCATGGATAATGGTATTTATAATTGGTTCACAAAGTACAATAGTAAATATTGATGGAAAAACTTTTTTATTCTTAATTTTATCAGGTTTATCAACAGGAGCATCTTGGTTATGTTATTTTAAAGCATTGCAATTAGGCGATGTAAATAAGGTAGTACCTATTGATAAGAGTAGTACAATCTTAACTATGATTCTAGCTTTTATTTTCTTAAATGAAAAGATAACTATAAATATGATAATTGGAATGATAGGGATAGCTATTGGAACGTACCTAATGATTCAAAAGAAAGAAGGAGTAGAAAAGGTAGTCAAGGGAAAAGCATGGTTAATATATGCTTTATTATCAGCTTTATTTGCTTCATTAACATCTATACTAGGGAAGGTTGGTATAGAAAATGTTGAATCAAATTTAGGAACAGCTATTAGAACAATAGTTGTACTTATAATGGCTTGGGTTATAGTTTTTGCTACTAAAAAACAAGGTGATGTTAAGAAGATTGATAAGAATAGTTTAATATTTTTAATTTTCTCTGGAATAGCAACCGGTGCGTCATGGCTTTGCTATTATAAGGCTTTACAAGATGGACTAGCTTCCATAGTTGTTCCAATAGATAAGCTTAGTATTTTAGTAACTATATTATTTGCTTATGTATTTTTAAAAGAAAAATTATCAAAAAAATCACTAGTGGGATTAATTTTAATTGTAGTTGGAACATTAGTATTATTGATAAAATAAAAAACAAAATAAAAAATAGCATTATTGTGTTAAAAAAAGCCTATATTTTGCAAGTAAAGTAATAAGAATATTATGTATAATCACATTATAAATCATTAATTGTAATAAAAAGATAAATTGAGTTTTTATAATGTGGAGGTAACAAAAATGGAAAGGCAATGGTGGCATAGCTCAGTAGTATATCAAATATACCCAAGAAGCTTTAATGATAGTAATGGTGATGGAATAGGTGATATTAACGGAATTAGAGAAAAGTTAGATTATCTAAAGGAACTTGGAATAGATGTTATTTGGCTTAGCCCAGTTTATAAATCTCCAAATGATGATAATGGATATGATATAAGTGATTACTGTGATATCATGGATGAATTTGGAACAATGGAAGATATGGATAATCTTTTAAAGGAAGCTAATGAGAGAGGAATTAAGATTCTTATGGATTTAGTTGTTAACCATACTTCTGATGAACATAAATGGTTTATTGAAGCTAAAAAATCTAAAGATAATGAATATAGAGATTACTATATATGGAGAGATCCAGTAGATGGACATGAACCAAATGATTTAGGATCATGCTTTAGTGGTAGTGCATGGCAATATGATGAAACAACAGATCAATACTATTTACATTTATTTAGTAAAAAACAACCTGATTTAAATTGGGAAAATGAAAAGGTTAGAAATGAAGTTTATAAGATGATGAATTTCTGGGTAGATAAAGGTATTGGCGGATTTAGAATGGATGTTATTGACCTTATTGGTAAAGTTCCAGATGAAATGATAACAGGAAATGGGCCTAAATTACATGAATATCTACAAGAAATGAATAAGGCAGCATTAGAAGGAAATGACTTATTAACAGTAGGAGAAACATGGGGAGCAACGCCAGAGGTAGCCAAGCTTTATTCAAATCCAGAAAGAAAAGAATTAAGTATGGTATTCCAATTTGAACATATAGGATTAGATCAAATTGAAGGAAAAGAAAAATGGGACCTTAAGCCATTAGAATTACTTGCTTTAAAGGAAGTTTTATCTAAGTGGCAAACAGAACTTGAAGGACAAGGCTGGAACAGTCTTTTCTGGAATAATCATGATTTACCAAGAATAGTTTCAAGATGGGGAAATGATAAGGAATATAGAATAGAAAGTGCAAAAATGTTTGCAACGCTTCTTCATGGAATGAAAGGAACTCCTTATATTTATCAAGGTGAAGAACTTGGAATGACAAATATAAGATTTGAAGATATAGATGATTATAAAGATATTGAATCTTTAAATATGTATAAAGATAGACTTTCTAAAGGATATACTCATGAAGAAATAATGGAATCTATTTATGCTAAAGGAAGAGATAATGGAAGAACTCCAATGCAATGGGATAATTCTGAAAATGCTGGATTTACAACAGGAACTCCTTGGATTGCTGTAAATAAAAATTATAATGAGATAAATGCAAAGCAATGTTTAGAAGATGAAAATTCAGTTTTCCATCATTATAGAAAGTTAATAGATATAAGAAAAAATAATGATACTATAATTTATGGTGATTATACTTTATTATGTCCTGAAGATAAAAATATATTTGCTTATACTAGAGAGTTAAATGGGGATAAGATATTAGTAGTTTGTAATTTCTATGATAAGGAAGTTACTTTTAGTTTTGACGGTTATTTCAATCATGCTGATATTTTATTAAGTAATTATAAGGATTCTAGTACGTTAATTGAGAGATTAAGTTTAAGACCATATGAAGCTATAATGTTTAGAGTTAAATAGTATTGAATTGTAAAATAATGTATCAACCTCCGGGGTCAATCCAAAATATGGATTGACCCCGGAGGTCATTACATTTTTTTCTTAGTAATAATGGACTATTCATTTAATTAAAAATAAAGTATATAATTAAATGAATAGAAAATATTAGAATGGAGGCCAAATTTTTGGATAAATTAGAGAAGAAGTTAAAAGAACTTTCAACATATTTAAAAACTATTGAACATTATAGAAATGTAGGAAGTCTTATGTATTGGGACATGACAACAGGAATGCCAGAAAATGCGGCAGAGGGAAGAGCAGAAACTATGTCTTTCATGCAAATGCAAGCACACAATTTATCTGTTTCAAAAGAAATTCATGATTTTATTAAATTCTTTGAGAAGAACGAAGAAAAATTAAATTTTATTCAGAAAAGAATGTTACATGAGCTTAAGAAGAATTATGAAAAGGAAAAAATATTCCCTGAAGAATTTGTAAAGGAATTTTCTTTAGCAGCATCTAGAGGACAATTAGCTTGGGAGAAAGCTAAGAATGAAGATAATTTTGAAATATTTAAACCTGCCTTAGAAAAAATAGTAGAACTTACAAAGAAATCTATAAAATATAAAGGTTATAAAGGTAACAAGTATAATGCCTTACTAGATGATTATGAGCCGGGACTTACTGTTGAAAAATTAGATAAGGTTTTTGATGAGTTAAGAGATGGAATTGTTACTATATTAAAAAAGATAAATAATAGTGGAACAGAAATTTCTAATGTCTTTGAGGGAAAAGAATTTCCTAAGGAAAATCAAAAAAGATTTTGTATTAAAATTTTAAAGACTATAGGATTTGATTTTAAATCAGGAAGAATGGATGAAACTGAACATCCATATACTTTAGATATGAGTAATAAGGATGTTAGAATAACAAATCATTACTATTTAAATGATTTTACATCGGCAATGTTTTCAGCAATACATGAAGGTGGACATGGAATATATGAACAAAATATACCTGACTCATTAGAAGGGACTGGATTAAATGTTGCAGCATCTATGGCTATTCATGAATCACAATCAAGATTTTATGAAAATATAATAGGAAGAAATAAAGCATTTTGTGGATATTTATATGAAGAAGCTAAAAAAGAATTTCCTAATCAATTTGAGTGCGTTAGTGAAGAAGAATTTTATAATACAATAAATAAGGTACAACCTTCATTAATAAGAACTGAAGCAGATGAATTAACTTATAGTATTCATGTAATTATAAGATATGAAATAGAAAAATTACTTATAAATGATAAAATTCAAGTTGCTGATTTACCTAGAGTTTGGAATGAAAAGTACAAGGAGTATTTAGGAATAGAACCAACAAGTGATAAGGTTGGAGTACTTCAAGATATGCATTGGTCAGATGGATCCTTTGGATATTTTCCAAGTTATGCATTAGGGAATCTTTACGGAGCACAAATGTTAAATGAAATGGTTAAAGATATTCCTAATATATACGATGAAATAGCTACAGGAGATTTGTCTTCAGTATATGAGTGGTTAAAAGAAAATGTTCACGAATATGCTAATCTTTATGATCCAAGTGATTTAATAAAGAGAATTACAGGAGAAGAACTTCAAGCAAAATATTTTATTGAATACTTAGATAAGAAATATAAGGAAATATATAATTATTAATATATAGATAAATTGACCTCAGAAGAAAACTTATTCATAGATAATTTTTTCTGAGGTATTTTTATTAAAAATATATTAATATGCTATAAATTAGTTATTGAGCAATGGAGGAAAGAGATGAATATATATACAGTACACCAGTGGGTTCTTCTATTTTATCTTTATTGTTTTATGGGATGGATATGGGAATCATGTTATGTATCTTTAAAAAATCATAAATGGGTAAATAGGGGATTTTTAAAGGGTCCATTATTACCTATTTACGGATCTGGGGCTATAGTGGTATTAATTTCTACATTAGTAGTTCAGAAGAATCTTGTATTGGTATTTATTATAGGTATGATTGCTGCAACAATATTGGAGTATATAACTGGAGCATTAATGGAGAAATTATTTCATGTTAGATATTGGGATTATACTACAGAACCATTTAATATTAATGGACATGTTTGTTTACTGTGTTCCTTGGCATGGGGAGTCTTTTCGGTATTATTAGTTAGATTTGTAAATCCACCTATAGAGTATCTAATTAACAATATTCCTGATGAAATATTAGAAATAAGTGCATATATTATAACAGTTTTTATCACAATCGATGCTGTACAATCATTCAATGAAGCCATGGATTTAAAGAATTTATTAATTAGGTTTACTGAAAGAAATGATACTATCATTAACATAAAGAAGAGAATAGAGATATTAGAAGCTTTTGTTAATGAGGATGTAAAATCTATGCAAGAAAAATTAGTTGAAAAAGTAGCTATTAAGCAAGAAAAATCAGCAGCTAAGAAAAATACAAGAAAGCAAGCTATTGAAGCAATCATTAGAAGAAACCTAGCATTAAAGGAGGAAGCAACCAAGGGGGTTGTTGAAAAGGTATCAAGGTATGTTGATAAATTTGATGAATTATCAGCAAAGGCCATAGATGAGCCAAGTAAAATAAAGGCTGAGTTTTTAGAGTATTTATCAAAACTAAAAGTACATGAATTAAAAATTAATAATACTGAAAATAAGGTTTATATGAATTCTATAAATATATTAAGGAGAAATCCAAATGCAAGAGCTAAGAAATATGAAGAGGCTATGAGAGAGGTTAAAAACTTAGATAAAAATCTAAGTGATAAATAAAAACTTAATTATTTTTATATAAATCTAGGAGTAATTAATTTAATTAATTACTCCTAGATTTATATATAGTTATTTTTTCTTAGAAAATGATAGAATTATAACAGTAGAAATTATACAAATTGTTCCTAGAAGTTCTGGTAAAACAAAAGTTACATTTAACCATAAAACTGATAAAATAGTAGCAGATAGTGGTTCTATGCAACCTAATATGCTTGACTCAGAAGGCATAAGGTATTTCTTCTCAGTATAGGAAAGAACATAATATTTAAATTTGATATATTATATAAAAATGCTAAGTCATGATTATTAAGTCATCACTTAGCATTTTTAATTTTATATATTATAAAATATAATTATTTAAAATTATATTTTGTTAATATACTGTCTCTATTTTTCACCTTATCATTATATGCTTCATAGAAGGATAAGCCTAAAAAGCTTCCAGTTATATTTATTACATTATCATATGCTAAATTTTGCAGTGCTAAAACAGCATTATAACTTCTTTGACCAGTTCTACAATGAAGGTAAACTGGTTTATCCTTAGGAATTTCATTTGCTTTTTCTCTTAGTTCACTTAAAGGAATATTAATTGCACCTTTAATATGACCATTTTCAAATTCCATGGCTTCTCTTACATCAATTATATAAGCCATCTTCAATTAGCTTGCACTTTGTATTATTCCACTTAAATGATAAGGAAGTGCACAGTTTGAAAATGATACATGGGGTCCTTTTTCATTAACTACTTTTCTATTATTTTTATTAAAAAAACCAAACATAGCTCCCTCCATATCAGTAAATAAACTCTATAATATTTTATTGATAAATATTACTTGTAGTTGAATAGTACATTTAAATATTCAACTACCTTATATCCATATTTTATATCTAATAATAAATTTATTTTGTGACTATATCACTTTATAATTTCACTTAAATCTTTTTCTATTTGTATTTTACCTCTGCCTAATTTTAAATATCCTTCTCTCTCTAGTTCTTTCAGCTTTCTACTTACTACTTCTCTAGCAGAATCTAATTCAAATGCTAAATCATTATGAGTTAAATAAATGTTTTTACTTTTTTTAGCTATAAGTAATTTAACTAATCTATTTGTTAATGATTCATGTTTAACTTCCTCCTTTACATTTACAATTAGCCTAAACTTATTATATAAATCCTTATAAATATATTGTAAAAATAAAGTATCATGTAATAAGTAATTATTAATAATATCAAATGGAATAATACATATTTTAGAATCTTGAAGTGCTCTTGCTATAATATTTAGAGATTTACAATTCATAAAACAGCTTAAAGACTCATGACATAATTGACCTTTTTCAACATTATAAAGATTAGTTTCTTCACCTTTTTCATTTATCTTTTGGACTTTTATATTTCCACTTAGAACAAATAAAAAACCTATACATTCACCTTCATGGGTTGTTAAATATTCATCTGATAAAAGCTCTTTAAAGGTAGCCCTTTTACTTAATATTCCATCATTATTTTTATCTATTTGAGCTAGAATTGGATATGCTTCATAAAGCTCACTTATATAGTAATTTCTATTATTAATCATAGTTTTACTTGGTTCTCCTTCATAAATAAAAAATTATATTATTTAATATTTTATATATTTAATATACATATATATTGTGACTTAGTCACATAAAAAGTACATACAATAAATGTAAATAAGTGGTAAAATTAATATAAGTATAGACGAATAAATATAGAATTTAATTATAAATTAAAGGGAGGAATAGGTTATGGTATTTCCAACACATATAGTAGCTGCCGGCGCATTAGTTACTAATGAAAAGGATCAAGTTTTATTAGTTAAGAATCCACATAGAGGATGGGAGTTTCCAGGTGGACAAATTGAAAATGGGGAAGATTTAATTGAAGGAGTAACTAGAGAGGTTCTTGAAGAATCAGGAATAAAAATTAGTGTTAAGAAGCTTGCTGGGATTTATTCTAATACAAAATCATATATAGGTTGGGATAATGAAACATTTGTGCCCACTAAGGTGATATTTGATTTTTTAGCGGTAAAGGTTGGAGGAGAATTAAGAGGTAGTGAAGAAAGTATTGAGGTTGGATGGTTTAGTAAAAGTGTAGCTTTAGATATGATAAAGGAGCCATGGATAAAGGAAAGAGCAAAGGATATGCTAGATTTTAATGGACAAGTGGTTTATAGAGTATATTCATCAAGACCTTATGAAGTTTATAGAAATGAATATATTTAATTAATAAATAAAAGTTTTTCTAGATTAAAGTATATATAATTAAAATAAGGCTGTCTGCAAGGATAATCTATATAGTAGATTAACTTTGCAGACAGTTTTTTTGAAAGACTTACAAAACTGTAAGTTTTATTGAAAGATTATTGAAAGAGATAAGCTTTATACTTTAATTATAGATTAGAAATTAGGCGGAAATTTACGGAGGTTTTATAAATGAAAAATATATTAGAAACAATAAATTTAAATAAACATTATGGAAAAGGCGAAAGCTTAGTTAAAGCAATTGATAATACAAATATAAAAATAAAAGAAGGAGAATTTGTTGCAATAGTAGGCAAATCAGGTTCAGGAAAAAGTACATTACTTCATATGCTTGGAGCTTTAGATAGACCAACTTCAGGTAAAGTTTTAATAGATAACAATGATATTTCAAATATGAAAGAAGAGCAGCTTGCTGTATTTAGAAGAAGAAAAATAGGGTTTATATTTCAATACTATAATTTAATACCCACAGTTAATGTATGGGAGAATATAGTATTACCAATAGGACTAGATGGAAGAAAAGTTGATGTTGAATTTACCAATGATATATTAAAGACTTTAGGTTTAGATAATAAGAAAAAAAGTATGCCTAACACATTATCAGGAGGGCAACAACAAAGAGTGGCAATTGCAAGAGCAATAGCAGCTAAGCCAGCAATAATATTAGCAGATGAACCAACAGGTAACTTAGATTCTAAAACTGAAGAAGAAGTATTAACTTTATTAAAAATGAGTGCTAAAAAGTATAACCAAACAATTGTAATGATAACTCATGATGAAGAAATAGCTCAAATGGCAGATAGAGTTATAAATATTGAAGATGGTAAGGTGGTGAGCTAATGAGTACATTATCAAGCTTAGCAAAGGGTAATTTAAAAAATAATAAGTCAAAAAGTATTTTAATAGCTTTTACAATAATGCTTACAACAATTCTTTTAACTTCTGTAGGGTTAACTTGTTTAAATTGGGTAAAAGCCAATAAAGAAATAACTATTGAAAGAGCGGGTTCATATCACTCAACATATAAAAATGTAACTATAAAAGAGTTGGATATAATAAAAAACAATATAGATATAGAAAAGTTCGGAGTTCTTAGAACAGTAGGCGTAGCAGAAGAAAATGAAAATACTTTAGCAGTTATTTATACAGATGAAAATAGTGCAGAAATGGGAAATGTAAAATTTATAGAAGGTAAAATGCCTATAAATGAAAATGAAATAGCAGTTCAAGATGGATTTTTAAAAGCTATAGGTATTGAGGCTAAGGTTGGAGAAAAATTAACACTTAAATATGAATCAAGGAAAGATGAAGAAACTAAAAGTTACGATTTTATATTAAGTGGTATAATTGAAACTTCAGAATTTAATAAAGCAAATAAAAATTATACTTCAATAATTTCAGAAGAGTTTTTAAAAAATATGGAGTATTCAGATGATATAACTTTTAGTAGTTATATAAGAGTAGTTGGTGATGGAAAGTTATCTGCAACTGAAATAAAAGATAAGGTTAAACAAGTTGCAGCTGATATTGGAATACAAGAATATGATGTAAGAATGAATGATGATTATATAGAAGCTATGAATCCAGAACCAGAAATTATAGTTGGAGGAATTGTAATTGCATTAATAGTTATACTTTCAAGTATATTAGTTATTTACAGTATTTTTTATGTGTCAGTAATAAATAAGGTACAAGAGTATGGAAAGCTTAGAGCTATTGGAGCCACTAAAAGACAAATAAAGAATCTTATATTAAGAGAAGGTTTAGTATTAGCGACTATATCAATTCCAGTTGGAATATTAATTGGTTATTTAATAAGTGATTTTATTATAGTTAAACTTGTTGGATTTAGTAAGTATGATGTAGGTGGTCTTAATTTACCAGTTATAATAGCGGTATTTATTTTATGTTACTTAACAGTATTTTTATCATTAATAAAGCCTATGAAAATAGCATCAAAGGTATCTCCAGTTGAGGCAATGAGATATAATGGTGAAAATGATGGTAAAAACAATAGAGAGGGATATGAAGAGGTTACTTTAAAAAGATTAACATTTGCTAATATTGCAAGAAATAAAAAGAAAACAGCAATTACATTAATATCACTTTCTTTAAGTGGCATATTATATATAACAATGTCTACAATAATGGCTAGTATGGATGCAAGAGCAATGGCAACGCAGCATGGAGATGAGGATTTTACATTAAACTTAACAAATTTTGAATTAAGTGATGATTCAGAAATGACATTAGCAGAGTTGCAAGTAGATAATCCCCTAGGGAAAGAATTAAGAGAAGAGTTATTAGAATTAGATGGAGTTAAAGAAATAACAACAGCAGAAGCTATTCAAGGATCATATATGTTTTTAGATGAAAAACAATATACTACTCTTAGTTCATATGATGAGGATTATATTAAAGAAATAGAAGAAAACTTAATTGATGGTGAAGTGAATAGTGAAATTTTAAATTCAGGTAAAGGTATAATTTGTACTAATCCAAGCCTTCTAGAGGAAATGGGCATTAAGGTTGGGGATAAAATTAATATAACTATAATGGATGGAGCTGAAGAGATAAATAAAGAGTTTGAAATTGTTGCAACTTCATATCTTTCAGGAGAGGAGTTTTTAATTCCTTATTCTGTTAGAAAAGATTTAATAAAAACAGATATAACTTCAATGGTTGGGATTAAAGTTTTAAGTAATAAATTAGATGAAGTAGAAAGTTATTTAGAAGAAATAACAAAGAATAATGGATTTATAATTATGACTTCATTAGAAGAAAGTATAAAACTATATGAAATGGTATTAAGTGTAACAAAGACTTTAGGTTATTCATTAGTAATAATATTAGGGGTTATAGGTTTTGTAAATCTTATAAACACAATGGTAACTAGTATAATCACAAGAAAGAAGGAGCTTGGAATGTTACAAGCTATAGGACTTTCAGATAGTCAATTAGTAAAAATGCTACAAATGGAAGGATTATTTTATACATTTGGTTCTTTAGGAATAATATTAACTTTAGGAAATGTTATTGGGTATATTGCATTTTTAGTATTTAAAAATTCAGGAGCATCATATGCAACATATCATTATCCATTAGTACAAACTATAATAATGATAGTAGCAGTTACAGTAGCTCAAATTTTAATAACTTATTTAATAGCTAGCAATTTTAGAAAAGAATCATTAGTTGATAGAGTAAGATATAGTGAATAGTAGTTCTAAGAAGAGGGTATTTATTTAAATACCTTCTTTTAATATGGTATAATTTAGAATAAATATTTTATAAAGGGGAGAGTATTATATGCAAAAGATATTATTGGTTGAAGATGATTTATCTTTAAGTAGAGGGGTTAGTTTTAGGCTAAAAAAAGAAGGATATGAAGTTTTTACAGCAACTAAAGTTAGTGAGGCTTTAGAAATATTTAATAATAATAAAATAGATTTAGTTATAAGTGATATAGGTTTAGAAGATGGGGATGGATTTGAGCTTTGTCATGAAATAAGAAAGAAAAGTAACGTGCTTTTAATATTTTTAACAGCTTTAGACCAAGAAGTTGATATGGTTACAGGTTATGATTTAGGAGCTGATGATTATATAACTAAGCCATTTAGTCTTATGGTTTTAATATCAAAAGTAAATGCTTTAATGAGAAGAGTATCAAATGAAAGTAGTAATAAAAGAGGTATTCAATGTAAACACTTAAAATTTTATGTTGATGAAATGAAATTAATTAATAATGATGAAGAGATTATTTTAAGCAAAAATGAGTACAAGCTATTAAATTGTCTTATAAATAATCCATTACAAGTTGTTACTAAAGAGCAATTGTTAGAATCATTATGGGATAAGGATGGAATATTTGTAGATGAAAATACTGTTGCAGTTAATATAAGAAGGTTAAGAGAAAAAATAGAACCTATTCCATCAGAGCCTATATTTATTAAGAATATAAGGGGAGTAGGTTATAGGTGGAATGAGGAGTGCAATAAGATATGATAAATAAAGTTATATTTGAACCAAAAATAAAAAGAGTATATATAGTAATGTTTATAATAACTTTATTTTTAATAGGTGGATTTTTAAATTTTCAGTATAAACAATTTAATCTTATTCATAATACTCAAATAAAATCTTTCCAAAGAGTTGTAGGAAATTTAGTTAAGGAATATCCAGATGAAGAGTCTAACATAGTAAATGCATTATTATTTAATGACAGTAGTAATGATTCAGAGAAAACAGGTGAAAAGATATTAAATAAATATGGGTATAATTTGAAGGTTAAAATGAGTGAGGATCCTACTTTTATATCATATAAAAATTCATATATGATTAACAACATAATTACAGTAGCTATTATTGTAGTAATAATTGCTTCTATTATTATATTTTTTATTAAATACATATTTGGTTACTTAGGAAGAATATCAAATATATTAGATAATTTTATAAGTGGTAATCTTGATTATAATGATGAATTTAATGATGAAGGAATTGTAAGTGTAATTAGTTCACAACTAGGTCAATTAGGAAGAAATATAAGTTTTAACTATGCCAAGTTAGAAGAGGAAAAAGAAAGTTCGAAGGCTTTAGTAACAGATATATCACATCAATTAAAAACTCCATTAGCATCAATAAGTATGTGTAATTCTATATTAGAGGAGGATGAATTAACTTTAGAGGAGAAAAAAGAGTTTTTCGAGATGAGCAATAAAAATATAAATAAGCTTCATTCTTTAATAGATTCTCTAGTTAATATATCTAGATTAGAAGTTGCAATGATAAAGTTAAAGCCTGAATATAATAACTTAGCTAATACTATTATAAGAGCCTATAATAGTGCATATATTAAGGCTAAAAATAAAAAAATAGATATTAATTTAGGAGAAATAAAAGAAGATATAGTTGTTAAACATGATATTAAGTGGACTGAAGAAGCTATTTTTAATGTTTTAGAGAATGGAATAAAATATACTAATGAAGGTGGGAAAATAGATTTAGATATTGAAGAGAGTTTAAATTATATTAAGATAAATATAAAAGATAATGGAAGAGGAATAAACAAAAAAGAATTTAATAATATATTCAAAAGATTTTACAGATGTAAAAGTGTAGAGCAAGATAATATTGAAGGTAGTGGAGTAGGATTGTATTTAACTAGAAAGATCTTAGAGGACCAAGGTGGAAGTATTATGGTTAAGTCTGTAGAAGGGCAAGGAAGTGAATTTACATTATTATTACCTAAAAATTAATAAGTTTATATTAATTTAATTAGAAGATAAGTGTTGTGTTAACAATATTAAATAATATTTTATATATGATATAATTTAATTTAAATATCAGTATAATTAGAGGAAGTAAACAATGGCTAAAAAGATTAACAAAAGATATCCAGTATATTTTGAAAACTTTAAATGCATAGGTGGAAAATGTGAAGATAGCTGCTGCATTGGATGGAATATAGATATAGATAAAGTAACATTTAAAAGATATTTTAAAGTTCAAGATCCAGAAATGAAGAGAATGTTTCAAAAAAATATTCAAAATAACGAAAGATATATTAGTGAAGATATTGACTATGGAATAGTTAAATTAAAAAAAGAGAAAAGATGTCCTTTCTTAGATGAAGAAAATTATTGTGTTATTCATTCAAATCTAGGTGAAGATTATCTTTCAAATGTTTGTACATGCTTTCCAAGAGTAACTAATAAAATAGATGAAACTTATGAAATGTCATTAGATGTGGCATGCCCAGAAGCAGCAAGGCTTATTTTATTAAAAGAAGAAGGAATAAAATTTTTAAATAGAGAAGAAGAGCTAGGAAAACATATAATATCTGCACAAATAAATACAAATTTAAAAGAAGTAAAAAATACACATTTAAAATATTTTAAAGAAATAAGAGAGTTTTGTATAAAAATTATTCAAGATAGGAGATTTACTATAAGTGAGAGACTATATTCATTGGGATGTTTTATAGAGCAGCTTGAAGAAGTTGAAATTAAGAATATTATTAAATTTATAGAGAATTATAACGTTGAGTTAGTTGCTAAATCATATCTAGATGATGATCTTAGCCTGTTATTAGGAAATAGTAACATGAATCATATTATACAAATAGATTTATTTAGAAAGATGCTTAAGATATTAAGAGTAGACAAGGATGTTGAAAGTGTTAGATTTAAGGAATATACAAATAAAATGCTAGATGGATATAATTTTGATGAAGAAGAAAATCTACAAGAAAAATCAGGATTTTATATAAAAGCTTTTGAAGAATATAATGAAAAGTATTTTGATAAATATAGTTACATTTTAGAAAATTATTTAGTTAATTTTATTTATAATAATATGTTCCCGTTTAATGAAGTTATGTCATTTTTTGATAGTTATATGATGCTTATAATAAGATTTAGTTTCATAAGATTTTATTTAGTTGGACTATACTTAGATAATAAAGCTGAAAGCTATGAAAGAATAGTTAATTTTATACAAATATTCTCAAAAACTATTGAGCATCATAAAAGTTATTTAATAGATTCATTACATTATATTAAGAGAAAAGAATTTGATAATATGGAGTTTGCAAAGAATATTTTATAAGTTTAAGGCTACTAATATTGAGGTATATAAAATCAATATTAGTAGCTTTTTTTATATAAAATATGTAAATGATTTTGTATTATTATGATAATAAAGACAAATAATAAAAATTGTAAAACCTAATAAATTCAACTATTAAAAAAATATAAATTTTAAGGACGTGTACATATGAAAAATATAGTTAGATGGAATAAAGTAAAACTTCTATTAATAGTAATGGGAATAGTAATTATATCTATGATATGTTTTAAAATATATATTAGAGATAGTTACTATGTAAGAGAGGTTTTCAATGAAGAAGGGAGTAGTAGTAAAATTAATATTATTCCAAAACCAATGAGTTACCAAAGTAAAGAAGGAAGATTTATCTTAACAAAAGATAGTATAATTTATATAAAAGGTAATACTGATGAAGAAACAGAACAAATTAGGTGGATTGCAGAATTTATAAGAGAAAAACTAAATGCATCAACGGGATTTGATTTGCAAATTATTTCAAGTGATAAGCCCGTTGATGGAAGTATTTATTTAACAACTATTAATTCAAGTAAAGAATTAGGTAATGAAGGATATGAAATGAATACAACTCCAAAAGTTATTAAAATTACAGCTTACAAACCAGAAGGAATATCAAGAGGGGTTCAAACATTAAGACAAATGTTACCTCCAGAAATTGATAGTAACAAAGTTGTTGATAATATAGAATGGATTGTACCAGCATCAGTAATTAAAGATAAACCAGAGTATAGTTATAGAGGACTAATGATAGATGTTGCAAGGCATTTCTTTACTGTTGATGAAATAAAAAGACAAATAGATCTAGCTGCTCAATATAAGATAAATAGAGTTCATTTACATTTAAGTGATGACCAAGGATGGCGTTTAGAAATTAAAAAGTATCCAGAATTGACTCTAATAGGAGGTAGCACAGAAGTTGGTGGTGGACCAGGTGGATATTATACTCAAGAGCAATTTAAGGATATAGTAAAGTTTGCTATGCAAAGATATGTTGAAATAGTTCCAGAGTTTGATATGCCAGGACATACAAATGCAGCATTAGCTTCTTATGGATTTTTGAATCCAGATGGTAAAAGAGCAACGTTATATACAGGAACAAAGGTAGGATTTAGTTCTTTTATGGCTCATAGCGAAAAGACCTATGAATTTATAGATGATGTATTTAAGGAGGTTTCACAAATATCTCCATCAAAATATCTTCAAATAGGTGGGGATGAAGCTCTTAATACTAAAAAAGAAGATTATGATTATTTTGTAGGGAGAGTAGCTAAAATTGCAGAAAAGTATGGAAAAACACCAATAGGTTGGGATCCAATATATACTTCTCCAGAAATAAATTCAAGTGTAATACTTCAAAATTGGAAAGATTCAAATGAGGAAGCTGTAAAAAAGAATATGAAAATACTTGTATCAATTGCAGGTAAAACTTATTTAGATATGAAATACAATGAAGAAACACCTTATGGTCTTGATTGGGCAGGATATATTCCAGTTGATGTAGCATACAAGTGGGATCCAACAGATTATGAACCAAAAAAATTAGTATTGGGGATAGAAGCACCTTTATGGACAGAAACTATTGCTACTCAGGATCAGATGGATTATATGATATATCCAAGGCTACCGGGGTATGCAGAAATAGGTTGGACACCTAAAGCTGATAGAAATTGGGATGAGTATAAACTCAGGTTAAGAGCTCAAGGAGAAAGAATGGATATTGAAGGAATAAACTATTATAAAGATCCAAGTATATGGAATTAAAAATTAACTGCTATATTAGCCATAGGGATTTATAATATTATTGTAATTTTTTATAATAGCTATTGAATAATAAAATTAATTTTTAATATTGACTTAAAAATATTTATAATAGATAATATTATAAAGGAAATATCTTCTTGTTATCAATGGAAGATGAAACTTTAATTAACCAAATTACATTGTGCCCTATGGGTAAAAATTGTAATTTTACTTTAGAAAATAAAATTAAAGATTATGATAAGGAAGAGTAATTTAAGTAGTTATTTTTAGAGAGCTAAGGGGAGGTGTAACTTAGTAATAATACTTTTATGAAGCAGCCTTTGAATCGCTTACTGAGAAATAAGATATATTCTTAATGTAGGTAAAGACGTATATCCTAACGTTATAAGGAATAGAATATGAATTTACAATTCTAGTTATTAAATAAAGAGTTGTTTTAGATGTATTCTTACTGAGTGAGTAAAGAGATTTACTTATGAGGGTGGTACCGCGGAATTTTATAGCTTCGTCCCTTTTATAGAGGGATGAGGCTTTTTTTTATTATAAGGAGGGCTAGTTATGGAAGAAATTTTAGAAATTTTAGAAGAGAACAGTAGATATAGTGATGAGCAAATAGCCGTAATGGCTGGAAAGACTGTAGAGGAAGTTAGAGAAGCTATTAGAGAATATGAAGAAAAAAGTATAATAGCTGGATATACTACTCTTATAAATTGGGAAAATACAGGCAAAGAAACAGTTACTGCACTTATTGAAGTTAAAATAACACCTCAAAGAGGAGAAGGTTTTGATAAAGTAGCAGAAAGAATATATAATTTTGATCAAGTTAAAGCATGTTATTTAATGTCTTCAGGAGGTTTTGATCTTACTGTTATAGTTGAAGGAAAAACAATGAAGGAAGTTGCTATGTTTGTATCAGAAAAGTTAGCAGTACAAGATAATGTAATTGGAACAGCAACACATTTTGTATTAAAGAAGTATAAAGATCATGGAACTATATTTAAAGAGAAGAAAGTTTCAAATAGGGAGGTAATATTTATATGATACTAGAAAATATGATACTAGAAAATATGATAAGAAAAGAAGTTAGAGAAATGCCTCCTTCAGGTATAAGAAAATATTTTGATATAGTAAATGAGATGGAAGGAGTAATATCTTTAGGAGTAGGAGAGCCGGACTTTGTTACTCCTTGGAATGTCAGAGAGGCTGGGATATATTCCTTAGAACAAGGAGATACTCACTATTCTTCTAATGCAGGATTTATAGAGCTTAGAGAAGAAATAGCTAAGTATTTATATAGAAAATTTGATTTAAAGTATAATCCAAAAGATGAAATTCTAGTTACCGTTGGTGGTAGTGAAGGTATAGATATTGCACTTAGGGCATTAGTTGGGCCAGGGGATGAAGTTATTATTCCAGAACCAAGCTTTGTTGCATATAAAGGATGTACAGCATTTACAGGAGCAACTTCAAAGGTTATAAATCTTAAAGCAGAGAATGATTTTAAGTTAACAGCACAAGAATTAGAAGAAGCAATTACTGAAAAAACAAAAGTAGTTATAATTCCATTTCCTAATAACCCAACAGGAGCAATAATGACAAGAGAAGAATTAGCTCAACTTGTTGAAGTATTAAAGGATAAGGATATAATAGTTATTTCAGATGAAATTTATGCAGAATTATCTTATGATAAGCCACATGTATCTATAGCAAGTTTTCCAGAAATTAAGGAAAAGACTCTTGTTATAAATGGATTTTCAAAATCTTATGCCATGACAGGATGGAGATTAGGCTATATATGTGGAAATTCAATACTTTTAGATGCTATGAAAAAGATTCATCAATATGCAATAATGTGTTCACCAACAACAGCACAATTTGCAGCTATTGAAGCTCTAAGGAATGGCGATGAAAGTGTTACTAAGATGGTTAAGGAATATAATAGAAGAAGAAGAGTACTTGTTGATGGATTTAGAAAACTTGGATTAGATTGTTTTGAACCGCTTGGAGCTTTCTATGTATTCCCATGTATTAAATCTACAGGAATGACATCAGATGAATTCTGTGAAAAACTTCTACTAAAAGAAAAGGTACTAGTAGTACCAGGAAATGCTTTTGGTGAATGTGGTGAAGGGTTTATTAGAGCATGCTATGCATCTTCTATGGAAAATATAATCGAAGCACTTAAGAGAATTGAAAGATTTTTAGATGAAGAAGTGAATAATAAGTAATTATATATAGTTTTATAATAAAAGAGAGAGTATCGTATGCATTCTATAAATTAAATAATTGAAAAACAAAGTATAGCTGATCACTTTTGTGATTAGCTATATTTTGTTTTAATAGTTTCATTTAATCAAGATGAAAACAACATTTGAACATGAATATATAACAAAAAATCATAGTCAGAATAAAGAGGAGAACGTATAATTTAAATATAAATTGAAAACGTTACGAGAATGATATGGTTTTATTAGGAGGATAACATGGGAATAATTTTTAATAAAGACAATAGCTTAGTTCATATTAAATCAAAAAATACAAGTTATATATTTAAAATAATAGAAACAGGACATTTAATTAATTTATATTGGGGAAGAAAAATTAAGTCTAATAAAATTGATTATTTAATAAAGAAAAGGCAATGCGGTAGTTTTTTAGCTGATTTAGATAATATAGAGTGCTTACATATGGAAGCATTAACGCAAGAATATCCGAGCTATGGAAATCCAGATTTGCGTTCACCAGCTATACAAATAAAATTATCTAATGGAACTACAGTTACAGATTTTCGATATGAAAGTCATGAAATTTATAAAGGTAAAAGGAATTTGAAGGGATTACCAGCAACATATGTTGAAAATGAAGATGAAGCAGAAACTATTGAAATTACTTTAAAAGATAAATTAGCGAATTTAAGAGTTATTTTAACTTATACTGTTTTTGAAAACTATGATGCTATTACTAGAAGTTGTAAGGTTATAAATGATAGTAATGAAGAGGTTGATATATTAAGAATATTAAGTACAAGTGTTGACTTTAGACATAGTGATTTTGATTTAATTCAATTATCTGGTTCTTGGGCAAGGGAAAGACATATAGTTAGAACTCCATTAAGGTCAGGAACTCAATGTGTTGAAAGTAGAAGAGGTGCTAGTAGTCATGCACAAAATCCATTTATTGCATTAATTAGTAATGGAGGAGATGAAGACAATGGAGAAGTTTACGGATTTAACTTAATTTATAGTGGAAACTTCCTGGCTAATGTAGAAGTTGATATGCATGGCCAAGCAAGAGCACAAATAGGTATAAATCCATTTGACTTTACTTGGAATTTAGAATCAGGACAAGAATTCCAAGCTCCAGAAGTGGTTATGGTATATTCACCTAATGGATTAACAGGAATGTCTCATATTTATCATGATTTATATAGGGAAAGATTATGTAGAGGAATTTATAGAGATAAAGATAGGCCTATATTGATAAATAACTGGGAAGCTACTTATTTTGATTTTAATAGCGAAAAAATTAAAGAGATAGCTAAAGATTCAAGTGAACTTGGAATAGAATTATTTGTTTTAGATGATGGATGGTTTGGAAAAAGAGATAATGATGATTGTTCTTTAGGTGATTGGTTTGTAAATGAAGAAAAGATACAAGGTGGTTTAAATTCATTAGCAACAAGTATAAATGAAATGGGAATGCAATTTGGTTTATGGTTTGAGCCAGAAATGATATCTCCCAATAGTATATTATATAAAGAACATCCAGATTGGTGCATTCATATCGATGGAAGATTGAGATCTGAGGCTAGAAGACAATTAATATTAGATCTATCTAGAGATGAAGTTTGCGATGCCGTAATAGAAATGCTTACAGATATATTAAAGTCAGCACCAATATCTTATGTTAAATGGGATATGAATAGAAATATGACTGAAATAGGTTCTGCAGCATGGCCAGCTAAAAAGCAAAAGGAAGTTGCTCATAGATATATGTTAGGGTTATATAGGATATTAGAGACTATTACAACATCTTTTCCTAATATTTTATTTGAAAGTTGCTCAGGTGGTGGTGGAAGATTTGATGGAGGAATGTTATATTATATGCCTCAAACTT
This sequence comes from uncultured Clostridium sp., assembly GCA_900543325.1. Classification (GTDB taxonomy): domain Bacteria; phylum Bacillota; class Clostridia; order Clostridiales; family Clostridiaceae; genus Clostridium. Next base: position 22,408 of record UQQU01000035.1, read on the forward strand.
GGACGAGTGATGATACAGATGCTATAGAAAGACTAAAAATTCAAGAAGGAACATCTTTAGTATACCCAACTAGTTCAATGGGGAGTCACGTTTCAGCAGTTCCTAATCATCAAGTGCATAGAATTACGCCACTTCATACTAGGGGAGTTGTAGCTATGGCAGGAAGCTTTGGATATGAATTAGATGTAACTAAAATGTCAGATGAAGAGAAGAAGGAAGTAAAGTCACAAGTTGAATTCTATAAGAAGATTAGACATACAGTTCAATTTGGAGATTTATATAGATTGATAAGTGTATTTGATAGTAATGAATCTGCTTGGATGAATTTAGATAAGGATGGAATGAGTGCTGTAGTAAGTTATGTGAAAAAATATGGTGAACCAAATGTTCTTCCAAAGAGATTAAAGATTAAAGCACTAGATAAAGAAGCATTATATGAGGTAGTTGAAACTGGAGAAGTATTTGGTGGAGATGAGCTTATGTATATAGGTTTAGAAATTGGTGAGATTATGGGAGATTTTCAAGCTAAGGTATGGACCTTAAAAAAAGTTAATAATTAATATAAAAATGGATTAAGGCAAAGTTGTTGCTTTAATCCATTTTTATATTAGTATTGAATATAAGGAAAAATAAAACAACATTTAACCATATTTATAAGACATAGATACGTTTTCAAAAAAAGATGAAATCGTTATAATAGTAAGTGTGAACTAGAGAAAAAGAATATTTAGAGAATAATATGTAGTAGTAAAAGGGGAATAAATTATGGAAGTATCAAGAAAAAAGTCAGTAGAACAAAATGATGTTTCAATGAAAACATTAATTTCATTTGGAATGGGGAGTTTAGGAAATAACATTATATGCGCAATGATAGGTACATACTTAATTGTATATTTAACAGATAGTTTTGGGATAAGCGCAGTGGCTGTGGGAACATTATTTTTAGTAGCAAGAATAATTGATGCAATAACAGATCCTATTATGGGAATGATAGTTGATAATACTAAGACAAAGATGGGTAAAAGTAGGCCATATCTTTTATTTGTTCCTATATTTATGGGAATAGCAACTATTATGTGTTTTTCATCGCCTAATTTAAGTGATACAGGGAAGATTATATGGGTATATGTGTCCTATATTTTATGGGGAATTTGTTTTACAGCTATGGATACACCATATTGGTCTTTATCAGCTAATATTACTCAATCATCACAAGGAAGAACTAAGATAATTACATCAGCAAGAACAATTGCCTTTGGTGGAAGTTTAGTAGTTTCAATGTTTACTTTACCTTTAGTAGCTAAGTTTGGAAATTGGACAACAGTAGCAGTAATTTATTCCATAACAGCAGCTATATGTACTTGGATTACAGTATGGGGTGTCAAGGAGATAAATATAGATAGAAAACCTGAGAAACAAGGATTAAAGCAATTAAAAGAATTATTTAAAACTAATAAGCCCTTAAGAATTGTACTAATATCAATGTTAATGTTAGAAATAACATATGGATTGAGAAATGGGTTTTCAATATATTATATAAAATATAACTTCAATGCAGAAGTATTTATACCAGTTGTAACTGGTATAAGCATGGTATCAGGTATGTTAGGCGGATTATGTACTCCAGTAATAACGAAGAGAATTGGTAAAAGAGCTACAGCTTTAGCAGGAATAGGAGTTAATGCACTTGGATTCTTATCTATATTTATATTAAAATATTCAAATTTACCAATACTATTAGTTATAAATACTATTATGGGACTTGCAGAAGGTGCTGCAAATATATCATTGGCATCAATGGTTGCAGATTGTGTTGAGTATGGACAATGGAAGACAGGAAAGAGATCGGAAGGGATAATTTTCTCATCAAATATATTTAAAACTAAGTTAGCAAGTGCTTTATCAGGGGCTTTATGTGGATACGTTTTAGCATTGGTAGGGTATAAGGCAAATATGGCACAATCAGCTATAACACTAAATGGAATTCACATTATGTATTCTATGGTTCCTGGAATAATTGCTATATTTAGTATAGTTTCATTAAGAAGATATAAGTTAACAGAAAAAGAATATGAATATATATTAGAAGATTTAAAAAAAGGTGAAACATTAGATAAAATAGCAAGGTAATATATTATGTAAGAAAGTTCCTATTTTGAAAGTAGGAACTTTTCTGTTGTTTCTTTTTTGTTATTTCTATATTCTTTTGGGCTAATTCCTTTTATTTTCTTAAATGCTTTAGAGAAAGCTAAAGGATCATTGTATCCACAAGAATAAGCAATATTTCCTATTGATAAATCTGTATTATATAGTAATTCGGCAGCTTTAGTAATTCTAAACTCCATTAAGAATTTTTGTGGTGACATTTTTAAATTCTTTTGAAAAATAGAAGTTAGATAGCTTCTATTTAAGCAAATATAATCAGCTATGTCAGTGACTTTTATCTGATTATGATAATTGTTTTGTATAAATTCAATTGCTTTATTTATATATATATTTGAAGATTCATCTTCTGTTGTAGAATTAATAGCTTTACAACTTTTAGAAAGTTTTGAGAAAAATAAATATAAGAGGCCTTCAATTTTAAAAGAGTCTGAAGCTGAAGTTGTATGATGTTTTAGCATATCTAAAGTATAGTCTTTTAATTCAGAAGCATATTCAGAATCAAATATTAAGTTATTCTCGTTTAAACCGATAGCCTGTAAATAGGTTGTAACTTTATCTCCGTCTATTCCCAACCAAAGATAAGTCCAAGGATTATCTTTGTCAGCTTGATAGAAAGTAACTACATTAGGACAAATTAAGAAACCTTGATTTTTAGTAACAGTATATTTATGGTCATTAACATAGTAATAGCCTTTTCCATCTAAAACATAATGTAACAAATAGTTTGGTCTAATGGCAGGACCAAATGAATGAAGTGGAGTACATTTCTCCAAACCACAGTAGCAAAGGTACATATCTTTAAAGTCCTTATTATTATTTTCCAAAAAGTATACATCTAACATGAAATATCACCTAAATTTTAATTTATATTATATAAAATGATATTATATATAATTTATTTTAGCAAGGTGTATATTAATAATATACAAGCAAATCTAACATTTGGACATATTTCATCTACATGTATCCATTTAATACCATTAAAGGAAGTGTTAAAATTATGTTTGTAAACGATATACAGGGTAAGAGGATTTAAATAAATTTATGAGAGGAGATTAGCGATGATAGTGAAAAAAAGAATTATTACAACTATAATTACATCAGCTTTAATGACAACCTTTTTTACTGGGTGTTCTAATAATGAAAGTAAAAATGAGGGTACTACAGAAATAATGTTTTTCAGTAATAAAATAGAGGCTGTTGGAACTTATAACAAATTGGTAGAAAAGTTTGAAGCTGAAAATCCTAATATAAAGGTAACTATAAGTGCCCCACCTGATGCAACTACTGTTTTAAAAACAAAGTTAGTAAAGGGAGATGTGCCAGATATTATATCTATGTCAGCCGATAGAAGCTATGCGGATTTTGTTGAGGCTAATATATTAGAAGATTTAGATGGATTAGTAGATATAGATAAAATTAATCCAGTTTACAATGAAATGATGAAGGATTTAGAAATTGAGGAGAGGCAAGGTATATATGGGGTTCCATATGCTTTAAATGCAAGTGGAGTAATATATAATAAAGATATATTTAAAGAGTTAAATTTAGAAATACCAAAAACATGGGATGAATTTTTAAGTGTTGCACAAAAAGTAAAGGATGAGCAAATAATTCCATTTTATATGACTTATAAAGAGGCATGGACAACATTACCTGCATGGAATACTATTTCTAGCACATTAGTAAGTAGTGAAATCTTTGATAAAGTAAATAAGAGAGAAATAACTTTTAGCGAAATATATGATGAAACAACAGATAAGATTTTAGAGTTACTTGAGTTTGGACATAGTGATAATTTTGGAGTTGGATATAATGATGGGAATATTGCTTTTGCAAAGGGAGAATCTGCCATGTATCTTCAAGGAAGTTATGCAATTCCATCAATATTAACGGTTAATGAAAATTTAAATTTAGGAATGTTTGCATTACCTGCTACTAATAATGTAGAAAATAATAAATTAGTTTCTGGTGTAGATGTTTATTTTTCTATTCCCAAAGATGCAAAAAATAAGGAAGAAAGTATTAAGTTTATAAATTTTCTACTAGAAGAAGAAAATTCACAACTATATATTGAAGAGCAATGTGCATTTTCAGCCGTAAAAGGTGTAGAGCAAAATGATATTATGTTTGAGGCTTTTAAACCATATTTCGAAGAAAATAAAGTAGTAGACTTTCAGGACCACTTTTATCCAGCAGAATTACCAGCAGGTGATATGATACAAACATACTTAATAGATCAAAATAAAGAAAAGTTCTTAACAAATTTCCAAAAAGAATGGTTAAAGGCTAATAGACAATATATAGAGAGATAATATAAGGAGGAATAGTTAAATTGAAAAGCAGAAATAGATTTTATATATGTACTATTATACCAATGATTATTGTATTTTTCTTATTTCACACACTACCAATGATTAAAGGTGTAATATATAGTTTTACAAACTTTAGGGGATTTGGTGATTTTGATTTTGTTGGATTTATGAATTATAAAGATTTATTTACAGATTCAAGAGTTATTAATTCATATATATTTACTTTTAAGTTTGCTATAGTAGCAACTATAGTTGTAAATATGATTAGTTTAATTTTAGCGATAGCTTTAAATTCTAAAATTAAATTTAAGACTACTTTAAGAGGACTTTATTTCTTACCTAATATTTTAGGTGGACTAATAGTAGGATATATATTTAATTATATTTTTACATTTATAGTTCCAAAACTTGGTCAAGCTATGGGTAATGAAATATTAAGCAAAAGTATTTTAGGAAGCACTAGTCTGGCATGGATAGCGGTTGTTATAGTTGTATCTTGGCAATCTATAGCATTTAATACTATAATTTATATTTCAGGTTTACAAACTATTCCAGATGATGTTTATGAAGCAAGTGGAATTGATGGAGCAGGTAAATGGCTTCAATTTAGAAAAATTACTTTTCCTCTTATAGCACCATTTTTTACAATAAATATGGTGTTGTGCATGAAAAATTTTTTAATGGTATTCGATCAAATTATGTCATTAACAGGTGGAGGACCAGCTCAATCAACTGAATCTATTTCTATGCTTATTTATAAGGCAGGATTTGGTGGAAGTCAATTTGGATATCAATCTGCAAACTCAGTAGTGTATTTTATTGTAATTGTTGCAATATCAATATTTCAAATAAAGATATTAGAGAAGAGGGAGGTACAATTATAATGGTAGAAATAGTTTCAAATAAAAAAAGTGTGACAGACTATAAGAGAAAAACTATTATAAAAAAAGAAGATGGGAAAGTGAATTGGCCAGTAACAATATTATTATTAATATGTTCACTATCAATACTATTTCCGCTTTATATAACTATTGTTATTGCATTTAAGCAACCTTCAGATATGGTAGGAAATATTTTATCACTTCCTAAGGTATGGAGCTTTAGTAATTTTTCACAAGCTATTGAAATGACTAACTTCTCTCATACTATATTTAATAGTTTAGTTATAACGGCAGGTGCAGTTATTTTAACAATTATTACAAACTCATTAGTAGCTTATGTTATTGCTAGAAATATGAATAAGAAGTTTTATAAGTTTATATATTTTTACTTTGTAAGTGCTATGTTTGTGCCATTTTCAATGTTAATGCTACCACTTGTAAAACAAGTTAGTTCATTTAATTTAGATAATAAGCTTGGTATGATGATACTTTATATGATATTTGGTATATCAATGAATACATTACTTTATGTGGGTTATTTAAAAAATATTCCATTAGAGCTAGAAGAAGCAGCATATGTTGATGGAGCTAAAGAATGGACAGTATTTTGGAAAATTATATTCCCTTTATTAAAACCTATGCATGCAACAGTAGGGATTATGACAGCATTATGGGCTTGGAATGATGTAATGCTGCCACTTGTAATATTAAGTGATCCTAATGCAGCAACATTACCTTTAGCGCAATTTATTTTTCAATCAAAATTTGGAACAAATTATAATATTGCATTTGCATCATATCTTTTAGCATTATTACCGTTATTAGTATTTTATCTATTTGCACAAAAATGGATTATAAACGGGGTAACAAAAGGTGCTATAAAATAGTAGTATGTATAAATAAAAAAGATTTTAAAGCTGAGTAAACTTATTTACTCAGCTTTACTTATAGAGTAATATTTATGTATATAATATTTAAACTAGAAATAGATACATAAAGGAGGATATATCATGGCAACAATAGTTGATGTTGCAAAGTTAGCAGGAGTTACTCCAACTACTGTATCTCGTGTAATTAATAATAGAGGATATATTAGTGAAAAAACTAAAAGTAAAGTTTATGAGGCGATGAAAGAGTTAAATTACCAGCCTAATGAAATAGCACGTTCTTTAACGAAACAAAAAACTAATACAATAGGAATTATAGTTCCGCATATATCACATCCTTATTTTGCAAAGTTAATAAGTAACTTAGAAAATGAAGCAGCAAAGAAAAATTATAAAATTATGCTATATAATAGTAAAGAAAAAGTTGAAAAAGAAAAGCAATATTTAGATCTGTGTAAAAGCAATAGAGTATCAGGAATAATATTATGTAGTGGAAATGTTGAATCAAATAAAATTAATGCAGGAGATACCCCTATAGTTTTATTAGAAAAGAATTTTGAAGATGGAATGTTAGGAATACAATGCGATAATTATCAAGGTGGAAAAATTGCGACAAAACATTTAATAGAATGTGGATGTAAAAATTTATTACATTTTAGTGGTATTCTTGATGAAGATATGCCTGCTGATAATAGAGAGAAGGCATTTATAGATATATGTAATGAATGTAAGGTTAAGTACTTTGTTAAAAAATATGATATAAATACGTATAATGAAATGAATTATTATGAGTATATAAAAAGTACATTAATAGAATTATCAGAAATAGATGGAATATTTGCTAGTAGTGATTTAATAGCAGCACAAGTTATTCAGGTATGTAATGAATTAAATATAAAAATTCCACAAGATATTAAGTTAGTTGGATTTGATGATGTTGATATAGCACAACTAACAACTCCAACTATTACAACAGTACATCAGCCCATTAAGGAGATGGCAAAGTTAGCAATTGAGCTTATTAATGAAAAAAATAATAATATGAAGATTGTAGAACAGAGAGTATTACCAGTAAAATTAATTAATAGAAATAGTACAAAGATACTATAGATTAATAAAAACTATAAAACATTTTTTTGTTAAAAAATGTTTTATAGTTCATATAATTTATATAGTATATATTGATATATCACCAGAATCATTTATATATTTAATTATTGACTTGCTAGTAGTTAAATCAACATTTAAAGTACAATATTTATCATCTTTTTTCCAAGTTAAAATCATTTTAGTATCATTTGAAGGTTCAACAGTGAAATTACCATCAAATGCAGGATAATCATTTCTAAAATCAATAAGCTTAAGTAATCTTTGAACAACATCTTTACTATAAGCTTTATCAATTTCTTCTAAAGTAAAGTTATGTCTGTTAATTTCACGCCCTTCACCAGTACGAGTAACATTTTCAACATCATTTTCACCAGCTAATAATCCAACATAATAAACTTGTGGAATACCAGGAGCAAAGAATTGAATTGCTCTAGCTGTTAAATAGGCATCATCATTGCATCCTAAAACAGAGTAGTAAGAACATCTTATTTGATGAACGTCAAATCCATCTGGGCTCTTATGAGCATCAGAGTGAACTAAGCTTAAATTTGCACCATGATCTAAACAATGATCAACAATTTTTCTAGCATCTTTTGTTGATACTAAATCATCTAAGTCAGGTTTTACAGGAATTCCATCATGACAATCTAACATTGTAAATTGATTATCAGGTCTATATTTTAAGTATTCTGTAATTTGAGAGCTAGATTTATTAACTATTGTGCTAAGAATCATATATGGAAGTATAAAATCATAAATATAGTTACCATACTTAGCTAATTTAAATTGAGT
>UQQU01000036.1 GCA_900543325.1 uncultured Clostridium sp.
ATTATTTTATAAGTTAAGTATAACATAAAAGACCTAAAAAATTGTCTTAAAAAAATTTTTTAGGTCTTTTATTCCGAAAGGCACTTTTTCAGTGCCCTCTAAATATTACACTTCTTTTTTTATGTCAAATTATTCTACTACGCTTACTTTTAAAAGGTTAGTTGATCCAACTTGATCTAATCCAGCAGCTATTACAACTGTATCTCCAGATTTAGCAAATCCATTTTCAACAGCTATTTTAGTAGCATTAGCCATCATAGCATCTGTTGAGTTTTGATCTTCAGCAACTACTGGGTATACTCCGAAGCAGAATGCTAAGCTCTTAGCAACTTTTTCACATGGAGTTACAGCAACTATTGGACAATCTGGTCTGCATTGAGAAATTCTTCTTGCAGTTGCTCCACTCTTAGTTGAAGAAACTATTGCAGCAGCCTTTAATTCGTTAGCAGCATTGCAAGCAGCTCTTGAGATAACTCCTGATACAGCTGGAGTGTGAGATTTAGCTTTAGAAACTGCAGTTTCGTAGCTTAATTTCTTTTCAGTTTCAGTAGCTATTTTAGCCATTGTTTGAACTGATTCTACTGGCCAATCTCCGTTAGCTGATTCTCCAGATAACATGATTGCATCTGTTCCATCTAATATAGCGTTAGCTACGTCAGAAACTTCTGCTCTTGTTGGTCTTGGGTTTCTCATCATTGAGTCTAACATTTGAGTTGCAGTTACAACTGGCTTTCCAGCAGCGTTACATTTTTCGATCATCATCTTTTGAACAGCTGGTAATTTTTCAAATGGAATTTCAACTCCTAGGTCTCCTCTAGCAACCATTAATCCGTCAGAAACTGCTAATATTGAATCTATGTTATCAACACCTTCTTGGTTTTCGATTTTAGAGATGATTTGGATGTGTTCTCCACCATTTTCGTTTAATATTTGTCTGATTGTTTCAACGTCTGAAGCTTTTCTGATGAATGAAGCAGCAACAGCGTTAACTCCGATTTCACAACCGAATTTTAAGTCAGCTATATCTTTTTCAGTTAAAGCTGGTAACTTGATTGAAACTCCTGGAACGTTAACTCCTTTGTGAGTTGCAACAAATCCTGTATTTTGAACTGTACAGTGGATTTTGTTTCCATCGATTGATTCAACAGTTAATCCTACTAAACCGTCATCTATAAGTATAGTATCTCCTGGTTTAACATCATTAGCTAATCCAGCATAAGTTACTGAACACTCTTCAGTATTACCTATAACATCTCCACCAGCATGTACAGTGAATTTAGCTCCTGCTTGTAATTCAACTTTCTTTGGTTCAAATTTACCAGTTCTGATTTCTGGTCCCTTTGTATCTAACATAACAGCGATTTCTTTGTTATACTTTTTAGCTAATTCTTTAACTAAGTTAATTCTTGCTGCATGTTCTTCATGATCTCCGTGAGAGAAGTTGTGTCTTGAAACATTCATTCCTGCTTCAATTATTTGTGATAATATTTCTGGATTTTCACTAGCTGGACCGATAGTGCAAATGATTTTAGTCTTTCTCATTTAAAACTCTCCTTTAATCTCTAAATTTAATGTATTTAAAATAAATTATTAGCGTATTTATTAAAATTATTTAGAAATCTCTTCTGAAATTTCATATAATTTTTCATCAAAAGTTCTAGGTAAAGCTAAAGCTTCATCTATATCTTGGTCAAATATTTCATTGTCCTTGATACCAACAACTCTTGAAGTTTTACCTTCCATTAATAGTTCAATTGCTTTTGAACCCATTCTTGAAGCTAACACTCTATCGAAAGCACTTGGAGCTCCACCTCTTTGGATGTGTCCTAAAACTGTTGCTCTTGTTTCAATTCCTGTTTGAGCTTCTACGTATTTAGCTAATTCTGAAGCTCCACCAACACCTTCAGCTAATAAAACTAAGTTATGCATCTTTCCAGATTTTTTACCTTCTAAGATAACTTTGCATAATTCATCTTTATCATAACCCTTTTCTGGTGTTATTATATATTCAGCTCCACAAGCTATACCTGTGTAAATAGCTATATCTCCACAGTCTCTTCCCATAACTTCTACGATAGATACTCTTTCATGAGAAGTTGAAGTATCTCTAATTTTATCTATAGCATCAACTACAGTATTTAATGCTGTATCAAATCCTATTGTGTAATCAGTGTAAGTTAAATCATTATCAATAGTTCCTGGTAAACCTATTGTTTTTACACCTAACTTAGATAATAATTTAGCACCTGTGAAAGATCCATCTCCACCGATAACTACTAAAGCATCTACACCATTATCTGCAAGAATTTGTGCAGCTTCTTTTCTTACTTCTTCTTGTTTAAATTCTAAACATCTAGCAGTTCTTAAAATTGTACCGCCTCTTTGAATTATATCTGAAACTGATGATCTATTCATTGGGAATAATTCACCATTAATTAATCCAGCATATCCTCTTTGTACACCCATAACTTCAATACCATTATGTATTGCAGTTCTTACTACTGCTCTTATTGCAGCGTTCATTCCTGGAGCATCTCCACCACTTGTTAAAACAGCTATTTTCTTCATATAAATATTCCTCCTCGATACTACTAAGGACTCTGCATGTCCACTCACTTTGAAATATTTGTCATCATATTACTATTTTGTTTATTGTTAAACTTTTTACCACCTTATTTATTTTACTTGTAAACTGCTTGTAATGCAACTAAAATAAATGTACTTCTGTCTAAAATTATCGTTTATTTACAAATCTACATGTCTATTTTGCCCTAAATTTATCGAAAATATATGCAGATTTTAATTACAATTTTATTCCTTTTTATTTTTTTACATATCTTATTTTACTATATTTTATGTAAAAATGCTGTAAATTTCAACATTTTTTTAGACTATTGTTATTTAATTAACATTCATTTTGTTGAAATTTTTTTATTTTAAAAAAAATTTTATTTTATAAAATATTCTTTCAATTTACTTTTTGTGAAATCTTACAAAAATTTTTTAAATTAAAAAAATATCTTCACAAAAAATAATTTGTGAAGATATTAAAAAATTTTTATTTAAATTTATTCAACTACTTTTACATTGTCATCCCCAAAAACTTTTTTTAACTCAAGAACAACATCTGTATTTAAATCTACCCACATTTCTCTCGGCATTCTATAATTTTTTCTATCACTTGAAGTAAATACATAAAGTGCAGAATCACCCTTATATTCTCTTACAGTTTCTATTAACTTAGGCTTCATTTCCTTAGCTTTTTGCAAGTTATCAACCCTTATATATAGTTTACTGCTATTTACCTTTTCTAGAGGCTCTATGCTTTCACAAATAAGCTTAGGTTCTTCATCTTCCTTTATGTTAACTCTACCATTGATAACAACCATTGAATCTAAATTAATTAAATTTCTTACTTTATCTAAAGTTTTAGGGAATACTACAACTTCAATGACCCCTGTTAAATCTTCTAATTTTAAAAAGGCCATTATTGAATTATTTCTAGTTACCTTTTGATTTACTTCTGCTAGTATTCCTCCAAGTATTACTCTTTGATTATCTTGAATTAAATGTTCATCATCACCTAACCCATCCATAATAGCTTCATATGATTGGAATATTGTTTCTATTGTAGTTGATGTCATCATCTTTAAGCTTTTTTCGTATTCATCTAGAGGATGTCCTGATATATAAAGACCAGTCATTTCTTTTTCCATTGATAATAAATTATTTTTTGCAAATTCTTTTATATCTGGATATTTTACTTCTGGTGCCTTTATACTTTCATCTGCCATACCAAAAAGACTAATTTGACCATCTATATTTCTTTTTTTATCACTAGCTACACTATCCATTAATTTTTCATAAACAGCTAATAATTTTGATCTAAATATTTTAAATTCGTCAAAAGCTCCTGCTTTTATTAAACTTTCTACAGCTCTTTTATTTATTGTTGATAAGTCTATTTTATTTATAAAATCAACTAACGACTCGAATTTTCCTTTGTTTTTTCTAGCTTCAACTATTCCATCAACAACATTTACTCCAACATTTTTTATTGCTGCTAAACCAAATCTTATACTGTTTCCTTTAACGGTAAACTTTGAGTAACTTTCATTTATATTTGGTGGTAACACTTGTATACCTAAGCTTTCTGCGAACTTAGTGTAGTGTGCCACTTTTTCACTTATCCCCATAACAGAATTAACCATTGCTGCTATAGTTTCTACTGGATAGTAATGCATTAAGTATGCTGTCTGATAGCCTATTACTGCATAGGCTGCTGCCTTTACTACTCTTATTTTCATAAGCCTTTATATCAATAAAGTTGTAGTCTGGACTATACCATATACTAATTAAATTAGTATCTCCTATTATAGTCTCTGAGCGTCTTTCATAGTAATAATTCATTACCTTAGAAATTTCGTTGCTGATTATCCATTTTATTTTATCCAAAGAATAAAATAACTATACTTAGGGTCTCCCCATATATAATCTATTTAGTTTTTTCTGCATTTCTGCTACATTCACGCTTATCTTTTCAAATTACGTTGTAGTCTAAATAGCTTTAGGAGCTTCCAGCAATTTAAGGAGTTTTCAATATAGATCGCTCTATATTGCCACACTTGTAAAATTATGGGATTTATTAAAAGCATACGAAGCAAAGTCCATCATCTGATCAAAAATTTCATTTGCTGCTTTTTCGCTTATACCATTTCTCAAACAACCTGGTACTTCTACATTACCATCTTCATCTACTATTCCATATATAAAGTTTTTTCTTTCTTGTTCCATGACACTGTGCTTTTTCTTTGACATGGCTCTTCTAACCATATCACTTCTACCTAAGGAGTATCCCCCTAAGTCTCTAACTATTTGCATCACCTGCTCTTGATATACCATTACCCCATATGTGACATCCAGTATACTTTCAAGTTCCGGTGTCTCATAATGCACACTGTCTTTATTTCTTTTACCCTCTATATATCTTGGAATTTCCGACATTGGACCCGGTCTATATAATGATATTCCGGCTATAATATCTTCCAAGCAGTCAGGTTTAAGTTCCTTCATGAATGATGTCATTCCCGGAGATTCTAACTGGAATACACCAGCTGTTTTTCCTTCACCAATCATCTTATAAACATTTTTATCTTCAAAATCTATTTTATCTAAGTCAATATCTATTCCTCTATTTTCTTTAATCATCTTAACAGCATCACTCATAACTGTTAAAGTTCTTAATCCAAGGAAATCCATCTTTAGAAGTCCAAGCTCTTCTAATGTTGTCATATCAAATTGGGTTACTATCATATCTTCATTTTTTTGAAGTGGTACATATTCAACTAATGGCTTTGATGCTATAACTACACCAGCTGCATGAGTTGATGAATGTCTAGGTAACCCTTCTAGAGTTTTACTAACATCTATTAATGTTTTTACTCTATCTTCATTTTCATATGCTGCTTTAAGCTCAGGATTTAAATCTAATGCCTTTTCTATTGTTATTCCAAGCATTGTAGGAATCATTTTAGCTATTCTATCTACTTCTGCATAGGAGTAGTTCATAGCCCTTCCTACGTCTCTTAAACACAATCTAGCGGCCATTGTACCAAAGGTAATTATCTGTGATACATTTTTAACTCCATATTTTTCAACAACATAATCAATTACTTCCTGTCTTCTCTCATAACAAAAATCCGAATCTATATCAGGCATACTTACTCTTTCCGGATTTAAGAACATTAATTATTATCCGTAGGCTCTTTATCCTACGCTCTGGAGGTTTCCCCCATTTTCATCAGATAGTCTTTTCTATCTCAGTTTGGACTATATCATCATATTAAAAATATTATATTTTCTTTTTAAATAAAGCGTGCAATCTAAATATATATATGAATAAAACCTATCTATATCTTCTTTAGAATATATTTTTACATACCAACATAAATGATCTTCTCTCGAATCTTTTACTATATGTGAATTTATATTATTTCTATGTAAAATCTCATTTATTTCTACTGCAAATTCATAACTTCCACTTGTAAATGAAACATTTATATACTTATATTCCTTTTCAATATCATTATATTTAGTTTTTGTTTTATTTATATAAACACTACCATCTCCATCAAATATACCTCGTATCATATGCCTTTCAAAATTCCTATCAATCAACGGAATATTAACTATGTTGCTTTTTCTTTCTGAAATACCGATTGACCTTATATATTTTAAATCATAATCATTAGTAGTTATAAATGTATATGTTATATCTTTTCCTCTTGGGTGCTTATAAGAATATAACTTTTTTGTTGGAGAGAATCTTTCTCTTAATAATTCTATTATTTCATAATCATTCATAGATATTGTTATTCTATATCTCTTAGAATGTTCATCATAACTTAAACATCCGTCTGATAATATTATTCCAAGAATGTATGATGAAATTTCATTTATTCCATTTTTAAATATACTCTTATCTTCAATTTTTCTTCTAGCAGTATTTATACTGTTGGCACAACTTCTAGAACAATACTTTTGGTCTTTTTTTCTTGTTTCAAACGCTTTATTACACTTTTGACATATATATTTATACATTCTATTCTCCTTTATTATATATAAATATATATTCCCATTTATTAATATTTTAACATGTTGGGCACTCGTGGAGGAGATTATCGTCTAGCTACTCACCCCTCTAGTCTCTGAACCTTTCTGGTACTTTATCTGCTATTCCCAGACTTGGCTGCTGATTAGCATGCTATATTAAATAGTTTAGCCTTCCAGCAATTCACCCAATTTAAACAGCGCATCTTTCTACGCTCAAAAAGTAAGCTATACTTTATCGGATTTATTTTTGTTATTCCCAGAGTATATGCAACTATTGACCCAGCGGCAGATCCACGGCCAGGTCCAGTTGGTATCCCATGATCATTTGAGTACTTAATAAAGTCCCAAGTAATCAAGAAGTAATCAACATATCCCATTTGATTAATTACACCAAGCTCATAGTTTAACCTATCAACATATTCCTTTGCTTCTTGATTAGTTTCTGCAAAGCTCTTTATGTCTTGAACATTGATTAATTTATCTCTAAACTGTTCAAAGACATCATATCTTTCCACTAACCCTTCAAAACACACTTCTTCAAGATAATCAAAATGAGTTTTATATTCCTGTGGAACTGGGAAATTAGGTAACTTAGAAACATGGAACTCATAATCAAAATTACATTCATCAGCAATCTTAATTGTATTTTCCAATGCTTCAGGAACATAAGAGAACATATCCCACATTTCCTCTGAAGACTTTAAGTAAAACTGATCTGAAGGATATCTTCTTCTGTTTTGATCTTCTACAGTCTTACCTGTTTGTATACACATTAAAATATCATGTGCCTTTGAATCCTCTTGATTAATATAATGAACATCATTAGTTGCAATTAAAGGAATTCCAGTTTCTCTAGATAATTTAATGTTACCCTCTGTAACCTTTCTTTGCTCCTCCATTCCATGGTCTTGTATTTCTAAATAAAAACCATCTTTAAAGATATCCTTGTACATTAAGGCAACTTCTTTTGCCTTTTCATAATCTTCTCTTAATAAATTCTTTTGTACTTCTCCACCAAGACAAGCACTTAAAGCAATTAAACCTTCACTATGCTTTCTTAAAAAATCATGGTCAACTCTCGGCTTATAGTAAAATCCATCAATAGATGCTGCTGATACTATTTCCATTAAATTTTCATAACCAACTTCATTTTTTACTAATAAAACTAAGTGATATGTACCATTATCCTTATCATTGATTTTAATATTCATAGACTTGCTTGCTACATATACTTCACAACCAAGTATAGGTTTAATACCTTGTGCTATAGCCTCTTTATAGAATGCAACACATCCATACATAACTCCATGGTCAGTAATGGCTATACTATCCATTCCAAGCTCTTTTGCTCTACTAATAACTTTCTTAATTTTAGCTGAACTATCAAGCAAACTATATTCAGTATGTAAGTGGAGATGACAGAACTTTTTATTTTCCAATAAGACACCCCCTTATTATAATTATTTACTAAAAATTTTAAACTAATAACTAGATTATTACAATTACCTATATAACTTTAAGGCCTGCCGTAGCAGACCTTATTTAAAAGACTATATTTAAATTATTGACTATTTAGTAGTTTCCACTCCTAATTTCTTCAGCTATCTTTTCTATTTTTCTTAGTCTATGGTTTATTCCTGATTTACCTACTGGTGGATCTAGCATTTCTCCTAGTTCCTTAAGTGATTCATCAGGATAACTTAATCTAAGCTCCGCAACTTCTTGAAGATTCTTAGGTAATCTTTGAAGTCCTATACTACTTTGTATAAGCTTTATACTTTCAACCTGTCTTACTGCAGCATTAACTGTCTTACTTAAATTAGCTGTTTCACAGTTAACAAGCCTATTTACGTTGTTTCTCATTTCCTTCATTATTCTTATATTCTCAAGCTCAAGTAATGAAGTATGAGCTCCAACAATGTTTAGAAGATCAACTATTTGCTCACCTTCTTTTATATATATTATAAAGCTATTTTTTCTTTGAATAACCTTTGAATTTAATCCAAAAGAATTAATAAGCTTAGATAAATCTTGTGCATATTCCTCACTATGAGTTACAAATTCTAAATGATATGTCTTTTCAGGATTAGTTACACTTCCTCCACCAATGAATGCTCCTCTTATGTAAGCCTTCTTATATTCTTCTTTTTTCACCATTTCAGGATCTATTTTATAATCAATAGTTAGTACTCCATCTATTTCTCTAAAAATACCTGTTTCTTGAAGTAGGTCCCTAACCCCCATATCCTCTTCAATTAAAACCATATATATATTGTTTTTCTTTAAAGAGTTACTCTTTTTAACCATTAATTTAGAGTGTATATTAAAGTGTTCCTTTAGTATAGTGAATATATGTCTTGCTGAAGCTGGATTTTCTGTTGTAATTCTAAAGCTAAGACCCTTCCCACTAAATCCTATTGTTCCACTACCTTTCATTATTGCCGAAAGCTCTGCTAATGCTTCCTCTTTAGATATATCAATATATCTACATATTTCTCCTTTTACTTTCGCTGAAAACGACATAAATTATTCTCCTAACTAACTATAAATATATACTTCATTATACCATAAACTGTGCCGTCTGTGTCATAATATAATACTGGAAAATAAATAGGCCATATCAAAATTTAGATACAGCCTAATATTTTTATTTTTTATCTCCTATTTTTTTAGATAAATACATATACTCTATAATTTTCTCTTTATCATAAAGTAATTTTTTATCTAAAATAGTTGTCATTAAAACCTGTGCTAAATGCTCTGCATCATGCTTTACATAGCCTTTAGTTATTCTAACTAAGTCAGTCTCAACAACCTTTACATTTAAATCTTCTATGTTTTCATAATCTAATTTTACTAATTTAGATCCTTGACTTAAATATCTTTCTTCTATGTCAGTAGGAATTGTTCCATTATTTGCAATAACATATTGAACACTATTTTTCCCACTATACTTCATTAATGTTTTTATATGATCAGATACTGCAAAATCATCTGTTTCACCTGGTTGAGTCATTACATTAGATATATATATCTTTATTGCATCACTCTTATTTATTCCCTGGACTATATCTTCAACTAATAGATTTGGGATTATACTAGTATAAAGACTTCCAGGCCCCATAACAATAGCATCAGCCTCTTTAATAGCTACAAGTGCATCCATTAATGGCTTAGCCTTTTCTGGATCAATTTTTAATTGTTTTATTTTACTTTTTTGTTTTATAACTTCTTCCGGAATTATAGATTCACCTTCTACTATATTTCCATTTTCAAGCTCTGCTATAAGTTTCATATCATCAAGTGTGACAGGTAATACCTTTCCTGTTACTGCAAGTACTGAACTCATTTTTTGTACAGCATCTTCAAAATTCTCACTTATTCCTGCCATTGCAGCTAAGAATAAATTACCAAAATTCTGACCTTTTAATGATCCTTCTTTAAATCTATACTGAAGTAAATCTTCCATAATAGGCTCAGTATCAGCTAATGCTAAAATACAGTTACGTATATCCCCTGGAGGAAGCATTCCAAGATCGGCTCTAAGCTTTCCTGATCCTCCCCCATCATCTCCAACTGTTACTATTGCTGTTATATTATTTGTATATAATTTTAACCCTCTCAACATTGTAGATAATCCTGTTCCTCCACCAATAACAACTACTTTAGGACCACCTACATGAACTCTCTTCTCATCTACAAGTTCTTCTATATTCTTATCATTTATTGTTATTTTAACTTTTTCAGAATTTATTAAAGAAATAAAAGACTTAACAAACTCCGAAAACGCTATATACATTATTACAATTCCAATTAAACTTAAAAATAAATATAAAACTCTCATAGAGTTGTCGTAACCTTTATTTGAAAAAATTTCAACAACACCTAGTACAAGTACCACTACCCCAATGAACCCAAGAAATATCCATCTTTTCATTTTTATTCCTGGCTTCATTAAAAATTCCATTATCATAGCTTTTTATCCCCTTTATGAACATCTTCTTTAATATCTCTATGCTCAATATACACATTATAATTTTTCTCATATAAATTCTCATAAATCTCATTTGCTATGGCTACTGACCTATGTCTTCCGCCTGTACATCCTATTGAAATAATAAGTTGTCTCTTACCTTCTTTTTGATAGTTAGGAATTAAAAACTCTAACATATCATTTATTTTTTCTAAGAATGTTTTAGTTTCGCTTTGTTCTAATACATAATCTTTAACTGGTGTGTCTAATCCAGAAAATGGCTTTAATTCTGGTATATAAAATGGATTTGGTATAAATCTAACATCAAATACTAAATCAGAATCAACTGGTATACCATATTTAAATCCAAAGCTTAATATGGTAATTGATAATTGCTTTTCTGGTAATGTTTCATCACCAAAATATTTAGTCATTTCTTCTCTTAAATCACCTATTTTATATTTTGAAGTATCTATTATAATATCAGCTTTATCTTTAACTTCTCTTAACTTCTTTCTTTCCAATGCAATTCCAGTTATAACTCTACCACCACCTGATAATGGATGGCCTCTTCTTTTTTCCTTAAATCTCTTTACAAGAACCTCATCAGTTGCATCTAAGAATAATATTTCATATTTAAATTGTTCTTTCTCTAAATCTCTTAAACTTTGGAATAGATCATTAAAGAATACTCCACCTCTTATATCTATAACTAATGCAACTTTATCTATTTTTCCATCACTTTGTCTACATGCTTCTGCAAACTTTGTTATTAATGTTGGTGGAAGATTATCTACACAAAAATACCCCATATCTTCTAAGCTTTTAGTTGCTTCTGATTTACCTGCTCCTGATAATCCTGTAACTATAATAAATCTCATGTAATACCTCCAAAAATCTCTTTTTTATGCAATAAATATACTCTCATTTTAACTACAGTATAAAAATTAAACTAACCAAATTAAGATTTATAACTTATTTCTAATGTAACTTATTTCAATTATATCATATATATCAAAATTTTAACTATGTCATTATAGAACTTAAATATTATATTAAATTACTTTTATTATCTGCTATATGATTTAGAATTACTGTCTGAATTGCTATATGATCTACTATTAGAATTACTCTTATTTAAATTATTGAATACTACATTAAAATCTATAAAAAAAGAAGCTACCAAATTGGTAACTTCCTATTCTTCACCTATTATTCTTACTTCTGTATGAAGGTCAACTCCAAATTGCTTTTTAACTTCATCTTGAATATGCTTTATTAAATCAGTAATATCCTTAGCTGTAGCATTTCCCTTGTTAATTACAAATCCTGAGTGTTTTTCTGAAACAGCTGCTCCACCTATAGAATATCCTTTTAATCCAGCATCTTGAATAAGCTTACCAGCAAAATAACCTGTTGGTCTCTTAAATGTACTTCCTGCTGATGGATATTCAAGTGGTTGTTTAGACTCTCTCTTATTAGTTAAGTCATCAACTAAATCTTTAATAGTTTTTACTTGACCTTTTTTTAATTTAAATACAGCTGATAATACTGTATATCCTTTTTTCATAACTAAAGAAGATCTATATCCGAAATCTAGCTCTTCATTTGTAAGGTTTATTACATTACAATTTTCATCGATTACTTCAGCACTTTCAATAACATGCGCAATTTCTCCATCATAAGCACCAGCATTCATGAATACAGCTCCACCAATAGTCCCTGGTATGCCACATGCAAATTCAAATCCAGTTAATGAATTTTCCATAGCTTTATCAGAAACTTCTTTTAACATTGCACCGCATTCTGCTTCAATTCTCTCATCATTTACAGTTACATTGTGAACGCCCTTTAGTGATATAACAACACCTCTAAATCCACCATCTCTAACTAATATGTTAGAACCATTACCTATAACATAGACCGGAATATTATTTTCCTTACAAATACAAATACTCTTTTTTATTTGTTCCTTTGAATCTGGAATTAATAATATGTCAGCTGGTCCTCCAACTTTAAAATTAACATAACCACTTAATTTCTCATCTATTTTAATATTATCTTCATTGTAAAATTCTCTAAATAGCCCTACAAATTTACCGTATTTATTCATGATAAGCTCCTTAAAATATAAAATATTTACAGTTTAATAGTATAAAGTATATTATAACATTAAACAAGTAATTTCCTTTTAATTATTGCCATTAAAGTAAATATAAATACTTTCTGCCGATTTTTTATCTATAGATGGAACTTCTAACAATTCCTCTACTGTTGCCTTTTTAATATTATCTACACTACCAAACTTCATTAATAAAGCTCTTCTTCTTTTTTCTCCTACATTAGGTATATCATCTAGAATAGAATGTAATGTTCTTTTGTCTCTTAAACTTCTATGATATGTTATTGCAAACCTATGAACTTCATCTTGTATTCTTCTTATTAATTGCATTAAATTTGAGCTTCTATTAATAATTAACTCTTTATTATTATATACTATACCTCTAGTTTGGTGTTTATCATCCTTGACTAATCCACATACTGGAATGTTTATATTTAAGCTTTCTAACACTTCTAGTGCTATATTTACTTGTCCTTTACCTCCATCCATCATTATTAAATCTGGAAAATTGGAAAACTTTCCTGCAGATAATTTTAAATTTCTTTCTTGAATTGCCTTTACTTCCTCTAACCCATGATTAAATCTTCTAGTTAAGATTTCTCTCATACTATCATAATCATTAGCGCCTTTTACAGTTTTTATCTTAAATCTTCTATAATCACTATTTTTTGCTCTTCCTTCTTCAAATACAACCATTGTTCCAACAGAATCTACACCTTGAATGTTTGATATATCATAAGCTTCTATTCTAGTTGGCCATTCATCAAGCTCTAACAAGTTTTGAAGCTCTTGTAATGATATTCTATTCATTTCTTTATCTTTTAGATATTTATCCTTAAATTTTTCTAAGGTAATCTTAGCATTATTCTTAACCATTTCTAGCATATCTTTTTTCTGTCCCTTTTGTGGAACTTTAATCCATACCTTAGACCCTCTTTTTATAGTTAAGTATTCCTCCATTAGCTCAACTTCATTAATTTCAGGAACATATATTGTTTTAGGAACTTTAGCTGTACCACCGTAAAAGGATGCTATAAACTCCTCTAATATCTCTGCTATGCTTTCATTTGCTGTATTTTCAAATATAAAGTGTTCTCTTCCAAGTATCTTTCCATCTCTAGAGAAAAATACTTGAATGCAACTGTCCTTTTCATCTTGATCAATATTTATAAAATCTTCATCACCCTCCATAGTCTTAAATATTTTTTGTTTTTCAACTATGGCTTCTATTGCTAATATCTTATCTCTTAATGATGCAGCTTTTTCAAACTCTAAGTTTTCTGCTGCATTTTCCATTTCTGTCTTAAGCATTTTAGTAACATAAGTTTCTTTTCCGCTTAAAATATCAATTATATCCTTTATCATCTTTCCATACTCTTCTTTACCTATATGTCCTCCGCAAGGACCAAAGCATTTCTTTATGTGATAATTTAAGCAAGGTCTTACAGTATCTCCATTCTCCTTTATTGCTAATTTACATGTTCTTAAAGGAAATATCTTATATATTAAATTTATAGTTTCATATACTGCTGCTCCATTAGTATATGGCCCAAAATACTTGCTTCCATCCTTAGCAAAATTTCTAGTTACAAAAACTCTTGGAAAGTCATCTTTAGTTGTTATTTTTATAAAAGGATAAAATTTGTCATCCTTTAATAAAATGTTATATTTAGGACTATATTTCTTTATTAAATTACATTCTAAAATAAGTGCTTCCATCTCTGAATCCGTAACTATATACTCAAATTCAGCAATATTCTTTACCATAACCCTTACTTTTTCAGAATGATTTTTTGAATTTTGAAAGTAACTTTTTACTCTATTCTTTAAAATCTTTGCTTTTCCAACATAAATAACCTCACCTAATGAATTCTTCATTAAATAAACTCCAGGTTTATCAGGTAAATTTTTTAGATGATACTCAAAATCAAACATCTTACTCCCCTTTCTTTTGTAAAAAATTAAGAGTTAAGATTTCACAGTTAAAAGTTAAAGGATAAACTCCATAAGGAATTTCTTAGATACTCTTCTTTATAAATTCAGTTAAATCTGAATTTACTCCTAAACTCTTAACTCTCTTTCTTAACTCTTAACTCCCCTAAATTAACATTTATTTATTAAGTCTATTTATTATATACTCTTAAACTATTATTTCTAATATCCTAAAACTGCTTGCCTAACAACTTTACTAGCTACTGTTGCAGCTGCTCCTGAACCTGTACCACCATTTTCAACAATTACTGCCACTGCTATTTGTGGATCATCCATTGGTGCTGCTGCTATAAACCAACTGTGTGGAGTTGCTTCACTTCCATCTGGTAAAGTATAGTC
The DNA here is from genome assembly GCA_900543325.1 of uncultured Clostridium sp. Taxonomy (GTDB): domain Bacteria; phylum Bacillota; class Clostridia; order Clostridiales; family Clostridiaceae; genus Clostridium. The sequence continues at coordinate 15,039 of UQQU01000036.1, forward strand.
TGCTGTACCAGTTTTTCCTCCAGCATTAGTTCCCTTAAATGCTGGCCATTTACTTAAATTACTATTAACTAAATTAGTCATATAATCTTGAATTGTTTCTGCAATATCACTAGACATAACTTGCTTCAATTCTTTACTACCTATAGTTTTTATTACATTTTGATCTTTATCAACAATTGAATTAACTAATTTAGGTTGCATCATAACACCATCATTAGCTACTGTAGCTGCTACTAAAGCCATTTGCATAGGTGTAGCTAAAACACTTCCTTGCCCTATTCCACTTTGAGCTATATTACCAACTTCTGAACTATCTAATGAAGGGAATCTACTTGCTGTTATTGATACTCCTGGTCCAGTTATTACTGAATTAAATCCATAATCTTCTGCTGTAGTTTTTAATGCATCATTCCCTAATTCCATTGCTAATGTACCAAATACAACGTTACTTGATACTTTATATGCTTGTTTTAAATCTATTGATCCATATACATTATTTCCAAAATTACTTAATGTTCTTCCATCTTGGAATGTTATTTTACCATTATCATCAAATGTTCTATTTACTACTGACGGCATATTTTCTAAAGCACTTGTTAATGTAACAGTCTTAAATACAGAACCTGGAGGATAAAGTCCATTTATAGCTCTGTTAATTAATGGTGTATCATCTGAACTACCACTATTAGCTTTATTCATTTCATCAGCTAAATTATTAGGATTAAATGTAGGTTTTGATACCATTGCTAATATTTCTCCGGTTTTAGGATTTAATGCAACTACGGCACCCTTATTATCTCCTAAGGCATCTGAAGCTACTTGTTGTAATGTTGTATCTAAAGTTGTTACAACTCCATTTCCAACTTTGTCAGCTTCTTTTGTTAATTCATCGAATTTAATTCCATCCATGAAAGCTTTAAAATTACTTGAAAAATTAAAACTTCCTGTATTTTCTTTATCATTCTTTATATTCTCTATAAGACCTTTTACATCAATACTATCTAAGAACTGTCTAAAGTTGTTTCCAATAGCATTATAAGTGGTTAATTCACTTTCATACTCCTCTTCTAAACCAGTAGTTCCATAGACAGCACTTGTATATCCTAATGCATGCACATACAAATCATCATATAAATAATTTCTCTTTTGAGATATTTCATTTACTCTTTCACTAGTTGTTAGAGGATTCCCATCTCTATCATATATAGTCCCTCTTAAAACTTCATTTTTTACAGCAATAACCCTTGTATTTCCTGGCATATCATTAATCTTAGGACTTTTAATCAATTGGAAATAAGCAATATAGGATATTAATGCTATAAAGAAAACTAAAAATACAGTCATTACATTCTTAACACTTTTTGCTAAATCATTCATATCCTTATGCCTCCTCTGATATTTTTTGCAGTATTCCTAAAGCAAAGAATATTGTTAATACTGATGAACCACCATAACTTACAATAGGGAGTGTTATTCCAGTTAATGGGATAACCGCAAATATTCCGCCTATTATAACTAATGTTTGACAAGCTATCATTGTACTAAATCCAACAGCTATTAATTGTGAGTACTTATCATCTGTAACAAATGCAGCTCTTATACCTCTGTAAAATAATAAGAAGTATATTATCATTAATCCAATTGCAAATATTATTCCAAATTCTTCACAAATAATTGCATAAATCATATCACTTTCTTTAACTGGTAAGTTTTGAAAATGACCTTGCCCTAAACCAACACCAAATAATCCACCAGCTGCAATTGAATACATTCCTTCAACTATTTGATATGATTCTCCTAAGGCATATTTCCATGGATCAAGCCAAATCATAACTCTCTCTCTTACGTGTCCAAACATTGAATAACCTGCAACTGATCCAATTGCCGCTAAACCTAATGCTGTAAATACATACTTCTTCTTAGATGTTGCAACATATAACAATGTTATTGAAATCCCAAAGAATATAAGTGCACTTCCTAAATCTCTTTGAAGCACCATGCACCCCATAGAAAATCCAGCTACTAATGCTGGTTGCCACAACTCCTTAAAATCTTGCTTGAAATTCTTTTTGTCTTCATATATAGCTAAGGCTGAAGCTAAATACAGTACAAGAGCTATTTTTCCAAACTCTGAAGGTTGAAAAGAAATAGAATTACCTATTATAATCCAGTTCTTTGCTCCATACTGTTCTGTACCAAATATTAATGCTAGTGGCATTAACAATAAGGTTACTATCATATATATATTTTTATACTTTGCAAAACTCCTTAAATCAGGTAGAATTACTACAATTAAAATATATGCAACCATTCCTATGGCAATCCAAACCAGTTGCTTAATTGCAGTTACTCTATTTATTCTATATAATGTTGCTACTCCTACTACGGATAATATACTTGCAAAAATTAGTATAAATTTATCTCCATCTGGATAAAACCTTCTAATTACAAAGTGGGAATAGCCTATTAGAACACATAAGACTACCCCCATTACTAATGCAAATGTATCAAAGGGTTTTTGTAAAAAACCTAAAGTTATGAAAAGTAGTAAGCATAGCAGATATACTAATCTAAGTAATCTTCTTTCACGCTTTAATGCTTTCATAAATCCACCTCTAATTATTTAAATGAAACATCTTTTCCTATCGTCTAAGATGTAAGTTCAACTACCTAAATCATAGATTTAGAGTTTCACTTAAATGAAACATCTTTTCCTATGGTCTAAGATGTAAGTTCAAACAAACTAAATCATATATTTAGAGCTTTACTTACCTGATTTTAAAACTTTAAAAATAGCACTTCCTATTTTAATTTCATCACCAGCAATAAGCTTGAACTTTTCTTCTATTTTTTCGCCATTAACATATACACCATTTGTACTATTTAAGTCTTCAACATATAAATTATTATTTTTAGTATATATCTTCGCATGATTACCAGATACAAAAGGTTCAGTTAATACAATTGTATTTTCTGGCTTTCTTCCTAATGTTGTTATTCCTCTAATTGGCACTACCGAACCTTGCTCTAAAGTCGAGTTAACCCCTGTTTGAATAACCTCAATCCCATATCTTATACCTGAATTGTTATTTTTTCGTTTTCCACCAGTCTTAACATCCTTATACATTATCTTTAATGCATAATATATAATGACATATAACAAAATTATAAAAATTATTCCAGATATAAAAGTGGCTACCTTTCCAAAACTCATATTTTCACCTCAAATTAATGTATATTTACCATTATATATTAAATCTTATTGTAAAAAATAACAAGTCATCTAGATTATCTTAATAACTTCTTAAGATATTTTCCTGTATATGATTTATCCTTTTTAACTATCTCCTCTGGCGTACCTTGAGCTACTAAAGTACCTCCCTTATCTCCGCCTTCTGGACCTAAATCTACTATATAATCAGCACATTTAATCATATCTAAATTATGTTCAATAACTACAACTGTATTTCCTGCATCAACTAGTCTTTGTAATATATCTACTAATCTATTAACATCATCAACATGAAGCCCTGTTGTTGGTTCATCTAAAATGTATAGTGTTTTTCCTGTACTTCTCTTAGACAATTCAAAGGCAAGCTTAATTCTTTGAGCTTCTCCTCCTGATAATTGTGTTGATGGTTGACCTAACCTTATATATCCTAATCCTACATCTTTTAATGTTTGAATCTTATTTTTTATTCTTGGTATATTTTCAAAGAACTCTAATGCTTCTTCTACAGTCATATTTAAAACATCATCAATATTTTTGCCTTTATATTTAACTTCAAGAGTTTCTCTGTTATATCTCTTACCTTTACAAACTTCACAAGGTACGTAAACATCAGATAAGAACTGCATTTCTATTTTTATAATTCCGTCTCCTGCACAAGCTTCACATCTTCCACCTTTTACATTGAAACTAAATCTTCCCGGCTTATATCCCCTCATTTTAGCTTCTGGTGTTTGAGAGAATAATTCTCTTATTATATCAAAAGTTCCTGTATAAGTTGCTGGATTTGAACGTGGTGTTCTTCCTATTGGACTTTGATCTATATCTATAATCTTATCTATACTTTCATAACCAGTTATTTCTTTGTAAGCTCCAGTTGGATTCTTACTCTTATTTACTATTTTATTTAGTCCCTTATAAAGAATTTCATTTACTAATGTACTTTTACCAGAACCAGAAACACCAGTAACCATTGTTAATACTCCTAACGGGAATTTAACAGTTAAATTCTTTAGATTATTTTCCTTTGCTCCTACGACAGTAATAAATTGTCCATTTCCTTCTCTTCTTACCTCTGGAACTTTAACCTCTTTTTCTCCTGTTAAATATTGACCTGTTATAGATTCTTTGCATGCTTTAATTTCATCTACAGTTCCTGCTGCAATAATTTGTCCTCCATGTTCTCCTGCCCTAGGACCAATATCTACTATAAAATCAGCTTCTCTCATAGTATCTTCATCATGTTCAACAACTATAACGGTATTTCCAACATCTCTTAAGTTTTTTAAAGTTTGAATTAACTTATCATTATCTCTTTGATGTAATCCAATACTAGGCTCATCTAAAATATATAAGACTCCCATTAATGCAGATCCAATTTGAGTAGCAAGTCTAATTCTTTGAGCTTCTCCTCCTGAAAGAGTTCCTGAACTTCTTGATAAATTTAAATAATCTAATCCAACATCCACTAAGAATTTTAATCTACTCTTAATTTCTTTTACTATTTGATCACTTATTATTCTTTCCTTTTCAGTGAAATTTAGTGAATTAATAAAATCTAATTCTTCTTTTATAGGCATTTGTGTAAATTCATATATGTTTTTATCACCAACTGTAACTGCTAAAACCTCCTTATTAAGTCTAGCTCCCTTACATTTTGGACAATATTTATTACTCATATATTGTTCAATTTCACCTTTAATTACATCTGAATTTGTTTCTTTATATCTTCTCACAAGTGAATTTATTTCTCCATCATATGCGTATGAATATTTACCTTTTACTCCATCTTTAGTGTAAGTAACTATTAACTTATGTCCATTTGTTCCATATAATAATAAGTCCACATGCTCCTTTGATAATTCCTTTATAGGTCTATTTAAATCTAAATCATACTCTTCACTTAATGCTTTTAAAATTGCATAAGTCCATGAATCATCTTTTAATCTTCCTTCTCCCCAAGTTGCAATAGCGCCTTCCATTACACTTAGATTTTTATTTGGAATAACTAAGTCTGGATCTATTTCCATTAATGTTCCTAAGCCATCACATTTTTCACATTTTCCAAAGGGAGCATTAAATGAGAACATTCTTGGCTCAAATTCTTGTATATTGATTCCACAATCTGCACAAGCAAAGTTTTCACTAAATAATATATCTTTATCTCCAATTATATTTATAATTACTAATCCTTCTCCTAACTTTAATGCAGCCTCTAAAGAATCACTTAATCTTCCTTCAATTCCTTCTTTAATAACAAGTCTATCTACTACAGCTTCTATATTATGTTTCTTAGTCTTTTCTAGCTTTATTTCTTCTTCTGCTAATTCGTATATTTCACCATCAACTCTAGCTCTTACATATCCATTTTTCTTAATGTTTTCTAGTACTTTTTCATGGGTTCCTTTTTTTCCTCTTATAATTGGTGCTAAAACTTGAATCTTAGTTCTATCCCCAATAGCCATTATTTGATCCACAATTTGATCCACAGATTGTTGGCTTATTACTTTACCACACTTAGGACAATGTGGAATACCTATTCTTGCATATAATAATCTTAGGTAATCATATATTTCTGTTATTGTTCCTACTGTAGATCTTGGATTTTTACTAGTTGTTTTTTGGTCTATTGATATTGCAGGCGATAATCCTTCAATATAATCAACATCTGGTTTATTCATTTGTCCTAAAAACTGTCTTGCATATGATGATAAAGATTCAACATATCTTCTTTGTCCTTCTGCATATAGTGTGTCAAAAGCTAAAGAAGATTTACCTGAACCTGATAATCCTGTAAATACTATTAATTTATCTCTTGGTATTTCTAATGATACATTTTTTAAGTTGTGTACTCTTGCGCCCTTTACTATAATCTTATCTTTCATTTTTTAAACCTCTTTAATATACTTCATTATTTTATTTTTGTCAGAAATAGTATATTTTACTCTCGAACAAACATTCTTTATTTAATTTTAGATTTATTGATTTTTATTGTCAATTAATTTTTATTCTTTTAATTTTTCTTCCAGGTTATTGAAATAACAAGATTATCTTCTTTTAAATTTGCCTTTATATTATGACCAAGTTTTTCTACCAATATCTTTGTTATATATAGACCTAATCCAGTATTTCTATCACTTCTAGAATTATCCACAGTATAAAATCTATCAAATAATTTATCCACATTCTCTTGTGTCAATCCTGTTGCTTTGTTAATAAACTCTGTAATTATTACATCATTTTCTTGTTTTAAAGTTATTTTTACAAAGTTTTCACCATGTTTAATCATATTTCCTATTAAATTTGAAAAAATTCTAGTAATAGCACCTTCATCAGATATAATTTCTTTAATACCTTCTTCAATTTCAATAACTGGTTCAATGCTATTATTTATAAAATCATTGTAGAATAGTGCTATATTTTCACATAATACATTACTTAAATTAACTTTCTTATAATTAAAGTTATATTCATTTCCTTCTATTCTTGATAAATCATAAAAACTACTAATAAGCTGTTGCAAAGATCTAGTTCTTTTTTCTACTATGTCCATATATTCTTTTTTATCAGTCTCTGATGCTTTTTCCGATCTTATCATTTGTAAATAACCCATTATAGATGTTAATGGAGTTCTTAAATCGTGAGACATATTTGTTATACTTGCTCTTAACTCCTCTTCATTTTTCTTCTTTTCTGCTACAACCTTTTGTTTTGAATCAAATATTAAATTTATATTTTGAACTAAGATCTCAACATCCTTATCTACAGACTTTGTTTTTATATTTACATATTCATCTAAATTATTAGTAATTTCCTTGTTTATTCTTCTAAACTCTCTCTTATATCCTATAATAATAGCAACTAAAACAATAATTACTGCTATTAAAACACATATTACTTCCATACTCCCTCCCCTTATAAACCATTTCTCGCTAATATTTTCTAACATATATTATATTTCATATATTGATCATTTCCAATAATTTATAAATATAAATAAACTACCTCTGAAGCACATCCAATATTTATATGGACCTCAGAGGCAACTTGTTTATAACCTATTAAATTTTTTACTACCTTTATTCTCTAATACTTTAATTGAAACAAATAATGTTATTAAAAATAAAATTAACACTACAGTTAAAATAATCATCATATTGGTAACATTAAGTATTTTAACTAATGCAATTGATATACCTATTATTGCTAAGATTAATATCATTATTCCTAAAATAGTAACCATTACACTTGCACTTTGTTTTACTACTGTTGTTGGATTTGTCCATTCCATTTTAGGAAAATATAAATTAATTATTAACCCTAATACTGCTGATACAACTGAAAATACTATGCTTATTGCTAAATTAAATATTAAATACTTAACCTCAAATTTTAATCCTATATAGAATATTATATTTGCTATAAAAGCTGCTGGAATTGTTATTATTAAATTAGTTATTATCTTTCCTTTAAATATCTCCTTAGCTTCTATTGGTAATGACTTTAATATCCATAATCTATTTCCTTCTAATGATATAGATGAATTTGTTGTGCAAGATAATCCAATAGTAAATACTAAGATAACTAATATTGCTATTGGAATCATATTTGCTATTTCAGGATATCCTAATAATTCTCCTAATGTTTCTTTATTTATAAATAATGTTGCAATAGATGCTGTAATTAATAAAACCATTCCAAATGATGTGTTCATAACATAGACAGGTGTTGCAAAGTATCTTCTTAACTCTTGTGAAACTAATGCTTTTGTTATACTACTTGCCTCTAATCTTCCAACTTTATAATTTGCTTTTTTATAACTTTCTGATAACTTTCCATTTATAGTTTTAAATGTTTTGCTAAATACTACAATAAATATTACAAATGGAAGTATTGATATTAATATGAATTTTATCAAATCAGTTAAATTATAATTTATTAAGGCATCTTTTAGGTACATTGCTGGTGGATATATGCTAGATAATCCTTTTACTATAGAATCACTATTTGCAACAAATGCATTAATATAATTTTGCATATTCATTGAGATTATCATAATTAATAAAAAAGCTATCATTCCAACTACTGTAGTTACTATGTTTTTATGCTTAAATCTTGATGATATAAATGTTATAATCACTGCTATTATTGATGCTGCTATTATAGGAATCATGGGTATAAATGTTAATCCTATTACTAATATAACGAAGAAAATCCATGATAAATTTCCATTATAAATAAAATATACTATTGATGCTGGCACTATTATAAGTGCTGTTTCTATATAACTTATAGACATTAAACTTAGTATTTTGCTAGTTAATATTGTGCCATTTTTTATAGGAAGAGCCATTAACAAATCATAATCTTTAGAACTAAACAATGTACCTTGTGCTTTGTAAATTGATGTCATAAAGCTTAAAATACATGAAAATAATATAGCAACTATTAATATTAAATCTAAATATCCCATTGGCTCTAATACTGTAGCTAATGCAATTGAATATGATGTGGACATAAAACAAATCAATATAGCTATTAATAATAGTGTTGCTGTGGTAATCATTAATTTCTTTTTTTCTTTAGAATTGCTTGTCCTATTAGATAAAGAATTAATACCTGTACTATTTATAAATGAATTTTTTAATAAAATAAATAAATTACTCATTATCAATCAACTCCATAAATACATCTTCTAATGTACTATTTCCCTTAACCTCTTCAGTAGTTCCTGTTGCAACTATTTTTCCACCTTTTATAATTGCAATTTTGTCACATAATTTTTCTGCAACTTCTAATACATGAGTTGAAAAGAATATAGCACTACCTTCATTACAAATTTCTCTCATTATTTCTTTAAGAGTATGGGCTGCTTTAGGATCTAATCCCACAAATGGTTCATCAAGTATTAATAGTTTTGGCTTATGAATCAATGCAGAAATAACAGCTAACTTTTGCTTCATTCCATGAGAATATGAAGATATTAAGTCACCTAAATATTTAGTTAGCTCAAACTTATCGCCATAATACTTAATTAACTTTTCTCTTTGTTCTTTACTTACCTTATAAATATCTGCCATGAAACTTAAATATTGTATTCCAGTTAAAGCTTCATAAAGATCAGGATTATCTGGAATATATGCCATTACCTTTTTACATTCTACTGGATTCTTTTTAATAGATTTATTATCTATTAATATATCTCCTTCACTAAATTCTAAAATACCAACTATAGATTTAATAGTTGTTGTCTTCCCGGCCCCATTATGACCTATAAATCCAAATATTTCCCCAGCATTCACAGTTAAGGATATATTGTCTACAGCCTTTTTCCCCTTTGAATATTCTTTTGAAAAATTATTTATATATAACATAAAAACACCTCTTGCAAATATTGTAATCACCTCCGGGGTCAATCCAATATTTGAATTAACCCCGGAGGCACGCGCTTTTACACGCTTTTTTATACTTTTTGTCATTATTTAATATCTTGAGCTTTAAATATTTTTATTCCTGCAAATAATGAAATTGCTATTGTTATTAATGCAATTACTACTGATCTAATTAAATCTCCATTTCCTGCTTTAATTGAAGATGCTAATGCTGAGTTATAAAATGGTAACACTTCATAAACCCTATCAAACCAAGGATATATTCCGTATAAAAAGCCTACAAATGTTGGAACTCCTATAAATATTGCTACTGTTATTCCAATTGTAGCTCCATTGCTTTTTACTAATGTTGCTATAACCATAGCTAATGCTGCTACTGCAGAGCTAGCTATAAGTGATGCTACAAATGTTTTTATCATTCCTAATAATTGTGAAATTTCAAAAGCCTGCCCCCAACCATTGATAATAGTTACTACTACTGTTGGTAATATAGTCATAACTGCTAAAATAATTGCAATTGCTACAACTATAGCTGTAAACTTTGCTAAATAAAACTCTTCTCTCTTCTTACCATAAGCTAAAAAATTCTTAATTGTACCTTGCGAATACTCCTTTGCCATTAATGCTGCAACTAATATTCCTATTAATACTTCTATAACTCCTGAACCAAAAGAAGAATGATATATTTCTATTGCAGTTGGATTCATCATATCTTTAGCTTGCAATTGAACTCCTAATTGACCTGGTGTTACTATTGCATCACTATCTGACATAGTTTCCATTTGTTCTATAAATATCTGTTTTTGATCTTCTGGCATATTCCCCAAACTATCACTAAGTATTTGATCAAAAACTGGTGAACACATAACTATTAGTAGTGTAGATAATAAAATTCCAACAATTATTAATACCTTAAATGTTCTATTTTTAAATAGTTTATATAATTCTGCTTGTATAGCTTTAAGCATTTAAAACACCCCCAACTGTATTCATAAAATATTCTTCTAAATTTTCTCCCTTGATACTTATACTTTCAACAATAACACCAGCCCTTGAAAGTATTGAATTTACTTCTCCAACATTCTCTAAGTTAGAGAACACCTTTATCTTTTTACCCTCTAAAACTTCGTAATCACTTATTCCTAACTCCCTTTCTAATAAAGTTACTGCTCTAGATGTATCATCAACCTTTAAATCTATATATTGTCTACATTTTTCTGCTAGTTCCTCTGCTGTTATTTCTTCAATTAGCTTACCATTTGATATTATTCCATAAGTTGTTGCAAGCTCTGATAATTCACTTAATATATGACTTGATATTAATATTGTCATATCCTTTTCTTTATTTATTCTTTTTAATAACTCTCTTATTTCAACTATTCCCATAGTATCAAGTCCATTTATAGGTTCATCTAGTATAAGCAGTTTAGGATTTCCCATTATTGCATTTGCAATTCCTAATCTTTGTCTCATTCCTAAAGAGAAGTCTTTAACCTTTTTCTTTTCAACATCCTTTAATCCAACTAATTCTAATACTTCATCTATACATCTCTTACCCGGTATATTTCTTACTAATCTAGATACCTCTAAATTTTCTCTTGCTGTCATATTAGTATAAAATGAAGGGGTTTCAATTAAACTTCCAACCATTGTTCTTGCCTTATTTAACTCATTTTCCTCATTTGCCCCTAAAAGCTCTATTTCTCCACCACTTTTATGAATTAATCCTGTAATAAGTCTAATTAATGTTGTTTTACCAGCACCATTTTGACCTATAAATCCATATATATCACCTTTTTTAATAGTCATATTAACATTATCTACAGCCAGTTGTTCACCATATTTTTTAGTAATGTTATATGTCTTCAATACAACTTCTTTCATTTTTATTTACCCCCTAAGTATTAATTTATCTATCACTTCTTTTTTTATTTAAATTCTTAATTTACTTACATTGTATATCCATAGTTGTAAGATACCTTAAAGAAAATATTAAGAAAGTATTAAGTTTCAAAGATAAAAAATAAGATTAAAAAATGGTTGGTAGAACTCATTAAATTTTCTACCAACCACTATTTAAATTGTATAATTACATTTTTTAAATATATTATTTCCTATTGTAATTTTCTTTCCTACAAATATTAACTATTCAGACTTTAATTTAAATCCAATTCCCCATACTGTTTGTATATATTCATTTTCCTTATCTATCTTAGATATCTTGGCTCTTAAATTACTAATATGTACATTAACAGTATTATCATCTCCAATGAATTCATCTTTCCAAACTGACTCAAATAAATTTGCCCTTGTAAACACTTTGTTAGGATTACTAATTAATAGTTCTAATATATCAAATTCTCTAACTGTTAAATTTATGTTTATTCCATTTACCTGTACTTGTCTACTATCTATATCTAAAGTTAAATTTTTATGAGTTAATTTATTATTGCTATTTGTTTTAGAACTAGAAAATGCTTTATACCTTCTTAATTGTGCCTCTACTCTAGCCAAAACTTCATTTATATCAAATGGCTTACTAATAAAATCATCCGCCCCCATTTTTAATACTCCAATCTTATCTTCTGGAGTTGTCTTAGCTGACTCGACTATTATTGGCATTAAATAATTCTTTCTAATTTCCTTTATTAACTCTTCTCCGCATATCCCTGGTAACATTAAATCTAAGATTATAAGATCATATTGACTTTTCTCAATGCACATCTTTGCTTCTGATCCCGAATATGCCCCTCTTACATCATATCCATTTTGACTTAGTATCTTACATAACAGCCCATTTATATCCCAGTCATCTTCAACTACTAATATTTTGTTACTTGCATTCATAAATTCTCCATCCTCTATAACAAATAATTATATAAATTATATCAAAAAATTATATCTCTATAAATTAGTATTACTAAAGCCTGTAGAAATTATTTTCTACAGGCTTTAGTTTATTATTACATTTAATTAATTTTGAACCTTTTTCCTTTTATTATTTATTAGTAATGCTCCCACAGCTAATAATACTATTCCTAAAATATACCCATATCCATTATCTCCTGTTTTAGGGGTATTATTTTTATTAGTTGTTGTATTAATAACATTCTTTTTAGTGTATTTATTGCTAAATTCTATTCCCCCCTTAGGATAATTTACTGTTGCTACTAATTGCCCATTACCATTATCTACTACAGTTACTGTTACTTCAAATTCTGTTGTATCATAAGTTATTCCACCTAATTCTCCAACTACTTCTTTTACTTTATAAGTGTAAGTTCCAGCTTCAGTATAATTTATTGCTTCAAAGTTTATATTTCCATCTTTATCATTCTTTCCTGTTGATACTACATTATTATCTTTATCTTTATCTAAAACCTTGAATTCAAACATTCCTTCTGTTAAATCTTTTCCTGTCAATTTCTTAGTTGCTTCTAATGTTACTGCTGTGGCTTTCGCTTCGTATTCATTATTAAATACTACTCCACCTTCTGGATAAGTTGCTTTTGCTACTAAATTTCCTTGTCCGTCATCACTTACTTCTACTTTAACTTCAAATGTTGTTTCATCATAAGTTACTCCTCCTAGAGTGCCTTTAACTTCTTTTACAGTATAAGTATGACTTCCAACTTCATTATATTTTATTTCACTAAATACAATTGATCCTTTTTCATCATTCTTTCCACTTGCAACTTCCTTATTATTTTCATCTACAACTTTGAACTCAAACATTCCTTCTGTTAAATCTTTTCCTGTTAAATTCTTTGTTGCAGTTAATTTTATTCCTGTTCCCTTACTGCTGTATTTATTGTTAAATTCTATTCCACCCTTAGGATAATTTACTGTTGCTACTAATTGCCCATTACCATTATCTACTACAGTTACTGTTACTTCAAATTCTGTTGTATCATAAGTTATTCCACCTAATTCTCCAACTACTTCTTTTACTTTATAAGTGTAAGTTCCAGCTTCAGTATAATTTATTGCTTCAAAGTTTATATTTCCATCTTTATCATTCTTTCCTGTTGATACTACATTATTATCTTTATCTTTATCTAAAACCTTGAATTCAAACATTCCTTCTGTTAAATCTTTTCCTGTTAAATTCTTTGTTCCTTCTAATATTACTGATGTTGATTTGCTATCTTCTAATTTCCCTGTAAAGTCCCACTTATGAGACTCCTGGCCATCATTTTTAACCTTATTAGCAATTAAATTTCCATTTAATGCACCATATTCAATATTTGCATTAGGAGCTAATATTGTTCCCATGAAATAATCCCCAGTGCCAACCTTCGCATAATCACTAGTAGTAAATAATTTATCTTCTCTTAAACTATCATATAAATTCCACAAAACATTATTTTCTTTCCCTATAACTTGCTCTGTGTTTCCATGGTCATTAATTTTAGTTACTAAATTTGCTAAATAATCTTTATCTACACCAGTCATATCTACATTAATAATTAATGTTTGCCCTTCAGCTATATTTATCTTTAGATTTCTCTTATTATTTCCATCACTAATTTCATTAGCTTTAATATTCAAATAATAAAAACTACTATTTCCATCAGTGGTTATCTCTTGATTTTCACCATTTAAGCTCCCTAATTTTACTCCACTTGATGTTGGATTATCTGATAATGCTTTTGAAATTTTTTTCAAATTATCTAATTCAGCATCAATATTTATATACGGCTTTGAACCTTGTTCTTCCTTATATACTTCTATATTTTGAAGTCCAGTACCTCCAATTCCTATACTAACCTTATTTCCATTATCGGTTATCTGTGTTGGAATCTTGTTTCCAATAACAACATTTCCATCACTCTTTATTTGTGTAATATTATCCGCACTATTTTGAATGTAATTCTCCTCATTCAATTTTAATGATGAAGACTGGCTAGCCCCAAATCCTTGTCCCCCTGCATCTAAATCTTTAGTTGCTATATTTCCATTAGTATGAGCTGATAAAATAGCTTCTGTTGAAAAAATATGAAAATCAAATGCTGGTGTAGTATATTCAATACCATCCTTTACATATCTAAAAGTATTTTTGCTCTTATATTCTTCTGTCAATTTCTTAGTTGCATCCAAAACATTTATCGCTTCAAATTCAATTGAACTTTTTGTAATTTCTTCACATTCATCGATTTCAGATATTCCTAATACTTCATCAGTAACTTCAGTTGAATTTTGTATAGCATCTATTTTTTCACTATCCTCTTTAACTTCATTAGTATTTTGTATTTCATCTATATTTCCAGAAACCTTATCTGTACTAGATTCTATATTAACTGCTATATTAACTTTTTCTTGTCCAATATTAACGACAATACTATCATTCACTAATTCTTCAACTTCTAAAATTGTGCCAATAATAGAAATATTAATTTCAGACGAATCAACTGCTTTATCATTCAGAGTTAGAGTATATACATTCTGACTATCAATCACAGGATTTGAAGTAAAATACTCTGGTTCATAATTTATTTTTACATTTTTAAAATTTAATGGCAAATCAATATTAACTTCATCTCCAGCTTGTATATTTTTATTGCTATTGGTATATTTTATATCTAATTCTACCTCATCATTTGCACTAAGGTTAACTACTGAATTAATGTCAGTTATCATTGAATTAATTTTTAATACACTTAATATATTTGTATTCAAATTAGTTGCAAATACATTTGAAGTATAAAAAATATTAAACAATAACGTTATTACTAACATTAACGCTACCTTATTTTTTTTTCCCATAACATAATCCCCCCTTATAATAAGTTAGTGTAAAGTTTTTTACACTACTTTTCTTTTAAATTCTTTATATATCAAGGT
>UQQU01000037.1 GCA_900543325.1 uncultured Clostridium sp.
ATTTTAATTTGCTTTTTTCTTAAGAAATTTTACCAAAATAATTTGCCGTATAACAATAACATATATGACTGATTATGCTTATGATAAGTTGCAAGAATTACTAAAAAGAGAAGAATTTATATTTATACCATGTACTATGAGAAATATTAATCAGACATTAAGAGTTGATTTTATAAGAGATTACAATCCGAAAACTATAATATGTACAAATGGAGCTCAAATTTATATTGATGGAAACCTTGATAAAGTTTGGGACAAGCAAATGAAATATTTATGTGATGAAAATGAATTGAATAAAAATATTAAATATCTTGAAAAATTAAAAGAAGAATATAAAGAGCGTATAGGAGTTATAGAAGTAAGGAATATTGAAAAATTTTATATTACTGTAAAGTGTATAGACTCATATGAAGCAGAGAAATTTTACAATATAATAAACCATAAGTTTGATAAAAATATTAATGTTTTAAGAATAGAAGCTAAGATATTTATTATTCATAATAGAATAAATAAGGTATATGCTGTGGATTATATTATTAAAAGATTTAATATAAAGAAATTAATTACATCTGGTGATACAGAAGTTGATAGGGAGTTTACTAGTAGAGGAATAACAATTTTACCTAAACATAGTTCTTTCAAACATGAAAAAGCTATAATAACAGAAAAAAGCAAAATACACGCAACAGAAGAAATTTTAGATTATATAAATAAAATTATGATGTAAAAAATAGAATTAATGCAGCAAAAGAAAGGAAAAAGTTGAAAGGAAAGTATGAAATAGGTTAAAATTTAGGTGTAAGGTCTATTTTAAGAAAGTAAGAGGTTTATTTGTAAAATGGCTATAGATTTAAAAAATATAACAAATTATATGTTTAGAACTATTTATGAAAGAGAAGATGCATATAATAAATTTAAGCCATATTTTTATAGATTTATAGGTGTAGATGATAGTTCTAAATATGATGATTTTATTAAGACAATTGAAAGTAAGTTTATAGAAGAAAAAGATAAATGTATTATATTTGATAATTCTATTCCTTTAAGTGGTGAAATGGAGTTAATTCAGTATATTTTTAATGAACTTTCTTCAATGGATGTTTATAAAATGACTACACAGGATATAACCATATTTGATGACTTTGAAGTGAATTTTAAGTTTTTAAGTGCATTAGAATATGTTATACCAATTGCTTGTAGTAAGGAAGATTTCTTTAATGATAATGTAAGAAATAACTTTATAACTAAATTAATTGTTTGGACTTATACCTATGCTAAGGATATAAAATATTATGCTAGCATTAATCCAAAGTGCATTTATTATGGTAACATTCAAAGACATGAAATATATTTTCTGATTATGCTCTATAAAATGGGATTTGATGTTATTTATATTAATCCATTGAAAGAAGAGTTATGGAATGATATTGATGATGCAGGTTTAAGCCAATGTATAAAAAGTATGGGGATTTTAAGTATTGAATCTTTTAAAGAAAGAGCTAACAGGGGAAAAGTAATTGATAATTTTGAAACTGTTACTAAGCAAATTCAAAGAGATGTAGAGGAACAACTTTTTTCTAATACTGGAATGTTTAAGCCTTGGCAGTTTAGAAAAGGATATACCAAGAGTGTTTTACTAGACACAATATTAGAAGATATTTATATTTATTGGAATGAACCTTGTAAATTGAGAAGTGGATTTAAGGTTGAAGGTAATACTGTTCAAGTTCCATGTTTCTTTAAAAAGATAGATGGAATATATAGTAATGAGTTTGAGTATCAAAAATTAGTTAAGTATTGTACATCATCACCTAATACATTGGTTTTTAATGGAAGGTATTTCTCAGAAGATGTGCAATTTACAGATGATATGTATCAGCTTATGTTTTGTCAACTAAGTGATGGTTCTTTTGATATAGATGAGCTTAAAAAGTTACCAATATATAGATTTTCAAAATATAGTGAAGATGTTCAAAACTTTTTATTAAAGAAGTTTAATGAAACAATAAGTAATACGGAATTATTTAATAGAACATTTACTAAAGAAGAGATATTGAGATTATTAGTATTAGTTTTAGGATTAAATGAAAGTATTGTTAGATTAATAGATAATTTTGACTTTACAGCAGCTATACCTAAAATAGTAATTTATCTTGAAGATGAAAATACAATGCCTGAATCTATGCAAATACTTTTGGGATACCTTCATATTATAGGAGTTGATATAATTATATTTAATCCATCAGGTTTATTTAATATTAATAATGTAATAAAATCTACTGCATTAAATAATTTCAGATTAGATGTAATGAAGTATGATTCAAAATATAATAATTTAATGAATTTAAAGCAAGGAGTTTTTTCAAGATTTTTAAGATGGTAGAAAAATAAAAAGGAGAGATTTATATGAATAATAATGATAATAATATGTTTGGACAAACATTAAATGAAGATATATATGAAAATAAACAAGTAGAATATCAAGGCCAACAAGGAATGTACCAAAATCAACAAATGGGATACCAAGGTCAACAAGGAATGTATCCAAATCAACAAATGGGATACCAAAGTCAACAAGGAGCCTATCCAAACCAACAAATGGGATACCAAGGTCAACAGGGAGGCTACCCAAACCAACAAATGGGATATCAAGGTCAACAAGGGATGTATCCAAATCAACAAATGGGTTACCAAGGACAGCAAGGAATGTATCCAAATCCGCAAATGGATTATCAAGGAGAAATGGGAATGTATCCTAATGATAATACACAAATTCCAAATGATAATTTTGATATGGCAACTATATCAGAATATAAGCAAAGGCTAAGAGGAATGAAGGAAGTTCAAGATCTTACTAGTGAAGTAGAAATTCAAAATCCTAATTCTATAGTTATGTTTGGACAAAAGGCAAGTGAAAATATATCTAAGGTTTCTGATGAATTATTAAAATCAATGAAGGCTGTAAAATCAGAAGAAGCCAGTGAGATGTTAGTAAACTTAACTAAAATTATGGATAAATTTGATGTTAAGGAACTTGAAGGAGTAGAAAAACCATCTATGCTATCTAAACTTATGAAGGGTGTAGGTAATAGTGTAGCTAAATTATTTCAAAAATACGATACTATGGGATATGAAGTAGAAAAGGTCTATGTATTACTAAAGAAATATGAAAATGATATTAGAGAGTCAAATGCTAATTTAAAGAAATTATATGATGCTAATCTTCATTATTATCAATTATTGGAGAAGTACATTGTTGCTGGGGAGTTAGCATTAGAAGAAATAGATGCTTATATACAACAAATATCAATGAATACTGCAATGAATCAAGAAGAAAAGCATATGTTAACTCAAAAACTTGAAATAAGCAAAGAAATGTTATCACAACGTGTATATGATCTTCAAATTGCAGAAAATGTTGCAATTCAAGCAGCACCTATGATTCAAACTATACAAATGTCTAATTTTAATTTAATGAGAAAAATAAACTCATCATTTATAGTTACATTGCCAATATTTAAGCAATGTTTAGCACAAGCTGTTATATTAAAAAGACAAGAAATTCAAGCTAAATCAATTAAACAGTTAGATGATAAAACTAATGAGCTTATTATGAGAAATGCTCAAAATACCGCTAGACAGTCAGTAGAAATTGCAAGAATGGCATCAGGAAGTTCAGTAGCTATTTCTACATTAGAGAAATCTTTTGAAACAATAATGAAGGGTATAGAAGATACTAAGGCAATTCAAGAAGCTAATAGAGCGCAAAGAGTAGAAAATTCAGCTAAACTTGAACGAATTAAGCATACAATGAAAAAGAATATAGCTCAATCATAAAATAATTTAAAAAATATAAAAAAGTAGTGAATAAAAATATAAAAATGGACATAATTAAAATAAATATAGAATTAAATAAAATATACCTCAAAAAGAGTTGAAAAGTAATTTGTTAAGTGGTATAATTTATCACATAAGATAATTAAAATTAATACTTAAAAACCAGGGGGTATAAAAATGGGAATTAATTTAGGATCAATGATGAATAATATGCGCTCAAATACAACTGATAATGGAGTAAATGTATTAAATTTAAAAAAGAATGATGTTTTAAACCTAACTAAAAAGAATCCAGGATTAAAGAAAGTAATATTAGGAGCTGGATGGGATGTAGCTAGCATAGGTCAAGATTTCGATTTAGACATAGCAGCATTTTTATTAAATGCTAATGGTAAAGTTCAAAATATACCAGAGGATGTAATATTCTTTAATAATATGCAAGGTCAAGGAATTTACTTAGAAGGTGATAATAGAACTGGAGCTGGAGATGGTGATGATGAAAGAATAAGATTAGATTTAGAAGCAATTTCATCACATGTTGAAAAAATAGTTTTTGTTGTTACTATACATGAGGCGCAAGCTAAAAGGCAAACATTTGGAATGGTAGAAAATTCTTATGTTAGAATTTTAGATGAAGAACGTAATGAAAAAGAAATTTGTAGATTTAATTTAAAAGAAAATGGATCAACAGTTACTTCTGTAATTTTTGCAGAGTTATATAAGGTAAGTGGAGAATGGCAATTTAAAGCAATTGGAGAAGGTAAAATTGCTGATTTAAATGGAATTTTAGGATTATATATGTAAGGAATATGAGATTTGGAGGATAAAGAATATGGCTGCAGTTTTAAACTTACAAAAAAATGATATTTTAGATTTAAGAAAAGCAGAACCAGGATTAAAGCATGTTATGTTAGGTGCTGGTTGGGATGTTGCTAAGAAAGGTTTCTTTAATCTAGGTGCAGATTATGATTTAGATTTAATAGCATTATTATTAGATAGTAATGATAAATTAATAAATAGAGGAGTAATATATTTCGGAAATTTAAAAGGCGATGGAATATATTTACATGGAGATAATAGAACTGGTGCTGGAGATGGTGATGATGAAAAGATATCAGTTGATTTAGATAAATTACCATCAAAATGTGATAAAGTTATATTTGCTCTTAATATTTATGATGCAGTATCAAGAAAACAAAATTTTTCTAAGGTGAAAAATGCATATATTAGAATATTAAATGAGGATAATGGCAATAAAGAAATTTGTAGATATAATCTATCAGAAGATGGAGGAGATAATACAGCATTACTTTTTGCAGAATTACAAAGAACAAATGGAAGTTGGCAATTTAAAGCTAAGGGAGAATTATTACAAGCTACAGTTACTTCTTTAGCAAATATGTACAAATAGAGGTGTTAAAAATGGGAATTAATTTAGGTTCAGGATTTGGAAATTTAACAGGAAATACAAGCAATAATGCACCAACTGGTGGAATTTTAAATTTAAACAAAAATGATATATTAGATTTAACAAAGAGAAATCCAGGATTAAAAAGAGTAATGCTTGGTGCAGGATGGGATATTTCCAATAATGGTTCAGATTTTGATTTAGACATAGCAGCATTTTTATTAGATGCTAATAATAAGTTTAATACTGTTTCAAATGTAATATTCTTTAATAATAAAGTAGGTCAAGGAATTGCTTTAGCTGGAGATAATAGAACTGGTGCTGGTGATGGCGACGATGAAACAATAAATATAGAATTAGATAAGATTGATTCAAACATAGCAAAAATAGTTTTCGTTGTTACAATTCATGAAGCAATGGCTAAGAGACAAACTTTTGGAATGATAAATAATTCATATGTTAGATTAGTTGATTTAGATCAAAATGGAAAAGAATTATGTAGATTTAATTTAAAGGAAAATGGATCTACTGCTACATCTGTAATATTTGCAGAACTTTATAGAAGTGGATCAGAATGGCAATTTAAGGCTGTTGGAGAAGGTAAAATCGCTGATTTAAATGGAGTATTAGCTTTATATCAATAGTTAAAGAAGTACATGCAAAAGATAATTTTACTTTTGCATGTATATTTTTTAAAAAAAAATTAACATTGTAATATTTTTAAAATATTTAAATAAATGATAATATAGTATATATATTGTATTAAAATATGTAAATTTTATTTAAGGAGAGAATGGGATGATTAAAGGGCTTAATAAAAAGCAAGTAGATGAAAGTAGAAAGCTCTATGGGGATAATATAATCCATGAAGCAGAGCCAGAAACGTTTTGGGACAAATTTAAAGGTGCATTTGATGATCCAATGATTAAGTTATTATTAGCAATTGCAGCAATTATGGCAGTAATGGCATTCATGGGATATGCTGAATTTGGAGAGCTAATCGGTATAGCTATATCTGTATTGTTAGTAACTGGAATTTCTGCAAAGACAGAAATTGCAAGTGATAATGAATATAGAAAGTTAAAAGATTCTACTAAAAAAGATGTATGTAAAGTATATAGAGATGGTAAAGTTGTTGAAATTGAAGTAACTGATCTTGTTGTAGGAGATATGGTAATTCTTCAAAGTGGAGATAAAATTCCAGCTGATGGATATCTTTATCAAGGTGAGTTAAGAGTAGATAATTCAGCTCTTAATGGTGAAGCAGAAGAATGTAAAAAAATTGCAGTAGAAGATTCTAAAACTTATAAAGAAATTGCTATGACAGCAGATGTAACTGGAGATACTTTTGTTGATTTACATTCTTTATTTAGAGGTGCAGTAGTATTCAATGGTGAAGGCGTTATGGAAGTTACTAAGGTTGGTATGAAGACTATGATGGGTACTATGGCTGCTGATATGGCTGATGAAGAAGTAGCAAGTCCATTAAAAGTTAAACTTACTAAGCTTGCAGAGCAAATTTCTATGTTTGGATATATTGGTTCAGTTGTTATTGCATTAGCATTATTAGGACATAAGGTAATAGTAGCTGGTGGGTTTGCAGAGTACTTCTCAATTGGCGGTGTATTAATATTTAAAGACGTATTAGAAGCAATTATGTTAGCAGTTGTTATTGTTGTTATGGCAGTTCCAGAAGGGTTACCTCTTATGATTGCAATTGTTCTTATGAGAAATACTTCTAAAATGCTACAAAACAATGTACTTGTTAGAAAACCTATTGGTATAGAAACAGCAGGATCATTAAACATATTATTCTCAGATAAAACAGGTACAATTACTAAAGGTCAATTAGAAGTTGTTGAGTTCTTTGATGGAAATTTAAAAGATACTTATAAAGATGGATCTAAAGTAAAAGAAATGATGAAGCTTTGTATTGGTAAAAATACAGGAGCAATGTTTGATGCAAAGGGCAAGGTTGTTGGAGGAAATGCTACTGATAAGGCATTGCTTAACTTCTTAACACAACAAGAGATGTCAAAATTAGCAGATATAGTTGTTGAAAAATCACAAGGATTTAATTCAGCTAATAAATATTCAGCAAGTCAATTAAGTGGAAAAACTGTATATAAAGGTGCTCCAGAAAGATTACTTGCAAAGGCTACAAAAATGTTAGATGAAAACGGAAATGTAGTTGAGATAAATAAGAATAAAATTAACAATAAGATAGATGAACTAGCAGTAAGAGCTATGAGAGTTTTATCATTTGCTTATAGTGAAAGTGGATTAGTAGAAGATACTCTTCCAGATGATTTAGTTATTGTTGGATTTGTAGGAATTCGTGATGATGTAAGAGTAGAAGCTAAACAAGCCATTGAGGAAGTTCAAAATGCAGGTGTTCAAGTTGTAATGATAACTGGTGACAGAAAAGAAACAGCAGTTGCAATTGCAAAAGAAGCTGGATTGTTAAGAGCTGAAACAGATATTGCTTTAACTTCAGAGGAATTAAATAAGATGTCTGATGAAGAAGTAAAAGCTATTATACCTAATTTAAGAGTAATAGCTAGAGCATTACCAACAGATAAATCAAGAATGGTAAGACTTGCTCAAGAATTAAATCTTGTATGTGGTATGACTGGTGATGGTGTTAATGATGCTCCTGCATTAAAGAGAGCAGACGTTGGTTTTGCAATGGGTAGTGGTACAGATGTAGCTAAAGAGGCAGGTTCAATAGTAATATTAGATGATAACTTTAAATCAATTGAAAATGCTATTTTATATGGTAGAACAATTTATAATAATATTTTAAAGTTTATAAAATTCCAATTAACTATAAATGTTGGAGCTGTTGCTGTATGTGCTATTGCACCATTCTTTGGAATTGAGGAACCACTAAAGATTACTCATATACTTTGGATTAACT
Organism: uncultured Clostridium sp.; assembly: GCA_900543325.1. Lineage (GTDB taxonomy): Bacteria > Bacillota > Clostridia > Clostridiales > Clostridiaceae > Clostridium. The sequence goes on from UQQU01000037.1 coordinate 8,166, forward strand.
TAGTTATGGATGGTCTTGGAGCATTAGCTTTAGGTTCTGAACCAGCACTTAAAAAATATATGCTTGAAAAGCCTAAGTCAAGAACTCAAAGTATAGTTTCTGGTAAAATGATGAATCAAATTATTTTTGCTGGAGCTTGGGTAACTATATTAAGTTTTGTATTTTTAAAGGCACCATTCTTTGTAAATATGTTTACTAATACTGAAGAGCATATGACAGCATATTTCTCAATGTTTGTACTTTGCGCAGTATTTAATGGATTTAATGTAAGAAGTGAAAATGCTAATATATTTGAACATATAAATGAAAATATGAGTTTCTTAAAAGTAATGGGAATAATAATAGTAGTTCAAGTGTTATTAACAATTATTGGTGGTGAAATGTTTAGTTGTACACCGATTTCTATAAGTCATTGGGGAGTTATAATACTTATGGCAATTACAATTATCCCAGTAGATATGATAAGAAAAGCTATAGTAAATACTTTTGTTAAGGAAAGAGTTAGAGAAAATGTAGTGGAAACTGCATAGAAGAGAATATTAATTTTCTTCAAATAGAAGAATCTATACAAAGATGTATAAAAGAATTTAAAATGAATTAGTAAAAAGTCGGCATTGCCGACTTTTTATTTAATTATTAATTAAACTAGGTTTTCCCATTCTTCATAAAGTTGAGCAATAGTTTCCTCTAAACTTTTTATTTCACCATTAACTCTTTGACTTTCAGAAGGATTAGAATAAACAGATTCTAAACAAAGCTGCTCTTGTAAATTAGTTAATTCATCTTCTTTTTCAGCAATTGTTTTCTCAAGGTTTTTAATTTTAAGTTGGAGAGCCTTAGCTTCTTTTTCAGCCTCACGTTTTTTCTTCTTTTCATCCTTAAGCTGAGTTTTAGTTTTTCCATTAGCTAATTCTTCATAATCTTCAAAGCGTGTAGGATTAAGCTTCTTTTCCTGATAATAACTATAATTACCAAGATATTCAGAAACACCATCTTCTTTAAGTTCAAGTATACGTCCAATTACCTTATTTAAGAAATATCTATCATGAGATATAACCATTAAAGTTCCATCATACTCTAATATAGCATCTTCTAAAGCTTCTCTAGAGATAATATCAAGGTGGTTAGTAGGTTCATCTAGTAGAAGTAAGTTAGATTTAGAAAGCATAAGCTTCAATAAATTTATTCTACATTTCTCTCCACCACTTAAGGTATTTATAACTTTAAATACATCATCACCAGTAAATAAGAAAGAGGCTAGATAGCTTCTAAGCTTAGAAGTTGTTAAGTTAGGAAATTCATCCCAAACCTCATCTAATATTGTTTTATCTAAATTTAAGTCTGATTGTTCTTGATCATAATATCCAACATTTACGTTAGTACCTAATACTTTAATACCTTTATCAGCTTGAACCTTATCCATTATTATTTTGAAAAGAGTAGTTTTACCTCTACCATTTTCACCAATTAAAGCAACCTTTTCACCGCGTTTTAAATCAATATTTAAATTGGTGAATAATGTTTTTTCACCATAAGATTTGGCCATATCTTCTATATGTAAAACATCATATCCACTTTTTATAGAGGCTTCAAATTTAATTTTAGAACCTTCTTTTTCGTGAGTTGGAGCTTCTATTCTTTCCATTTTATCTAATGCTTTTTCTCTACTCTCAGCGGCTCTAATACTTTTTTCTCTATTAAAAGAACGGAATTTTTCAATAATGGCTTCCTGTCTTTTAATCTCAGCTTGTTGAAGATTGTAAGCTTTAAGTTTTGCTTCGTAGTTCTTTTTTCTAAGATCTATAAATTTAGAGTAAGGAACATTATAGCACTCAACTTTTCCAGCAATAACTTCAAAAGTACTAGTTGTTACTGAATCCAAAAAGAATCTATCATGGGATATTACTAAAACAGTTCCTTTATAGTTTTTCATATAATCTTCTAGCCAGCTAATGGCTTCTAAATCTAAGTGGTTAGTAGGCTCATCAAGTAAAATAATATCTGGCTTACGTAATAATAATTTACATAAGGCAACTCTTGTTTTTTGTCCACCACTTAAAGTATTTATAGATTTATAAAAATCATCTTCAGTAAATCCAAGACCTTTTAATACTCTTGATATTTCACCTTTGTAGACATAACCACCTTTATGTGAATATATATCTTGAAGGGTAGTATAATCCTTTATAAGCTTGTCATGATATGAAGCATTATTTTCATCGTAAGGTTCATTCATTTTTATTTCTAAAGATGAAAGTCTTTCTTCAATATTTAATATTTCTTCAAATACAGAAAGAGTTTCTTCATAAATATTTTTATCAGAGTCTAATGCTAAATTTTGTGATAAATAACCTAAAGTTTTATTTTTATCTATAAATATTTCACCAGAATCTTGAGATATTTCTTTAGTTATTATTTTAAAAAGGGTTGATTTTCCCTCACCATTAGCACCAATAATTCCAACCTTATCACCTTCATTAATTGAAAAGGTAATATCTTTAAGGATATCGCGTATTCCGTAACTTTTGCATATATCTTTACAACTTAGTATTATCATAATTTCCTCCAGTTAGACGAAGTTTTCCTTATAATTATACTATTATAGTAAATCTATATCAAATTAAAAAGGGAGATGTTTTTCAACAACTCCTTTTTCTAGATGGCATCATCTACAAAGAGATAGCCAAGTGGTGGTTTATCATTAAATAGTCCTATAATATAGATAGTATAGAATTTACCACCATCTAAGGTAATATTTTTGATATATTTTGTAGTTATTTGAGAAGAGCCTAAAAGCACTTCGAAATTATATATTCCTGGTGATAACTGATAATATCCTGTAGTTTCTAAATACTCCGCTTCATTAAATAGAGTAATACCATTAGGTAATGCTAAACTAAGCAAAGGGGCATTTGAAGATAAGTTAATAAATCTCAAGAATGCTTGGGATTTACTTACAGGGATATTATCATCTTTTAATCTAAATAAATATAAATTATTAGCTAGTGTAACTATTGAGGCTGTATAGTTAGCATTAGCTATTAATTGAACATTTTGACTTAATAAAGGTTTATCATAAGTACCAGCTCGAAATAGTTGAAATTCATATTCTTCAGGTGGTATTTGGATGTATTTGGATATTTTTCCGAAGGCCAAGTTACTTGTTATTAGGGAACCATTTAAATAAACATCAACATTTGGAGCATTAGGTACTGCATGAAGAATTCTCACACCAGTCTCAACTCGAGGAAGTGATTTTGAAAATTGTTCCATATATATCACCTACCTTTTACAATTATCAAGAGAAATTTTTATTATTTTTTTTATTAATAATTTAGTAATAGGATAAGGAATTCTATAAGCTTTCATAGTAGCTAATATTCCTGGATTATCTTTTTCTATTAAAGCAAATATTTCATTAACCTCATCTTCTGTACAATTATTTTTTCTAGATTCAGATGAAGAAAAGTCTAATGATATATCAAAATTTCTTAAAATATCAAGGATGTTAACAGAATCATCTGTATATCTTTCATTAACTTTTGGTTCATTATATGAATAAAGAAAGCTATCATCTAGTTCAGCTGGGTATTCTAATCCAGTAGTATAGTTATTATTTGTAGTATTATTTTTAGTAGTGCTTTTTTCATTCAAAGATGTATTTGAATCTATAGTTGGTATATTTTTAGGATAAGGTGTAAGTGGAGCTAGTTCAGTCATTGGACTTGTTGTTAATGGTACGGGAGTTGGATTGATATTTAAATTTGGAAAACCTAATGATATAGTACCTAAAGTTTTAGTTACAGAAACTCCTTCTATATCAAATTGTAATGGGAATTTTGTACTATTAGGTGCTAAAGATGAGTTAATATCTAAAGGTATGAAAGTTAAATCATCATTATTATTATTATTATTATTATTATATTTTTCAGTATTATTTTTTTTGGAACTCATTGTTACCCTCCAAATAATAATTTATTAATAATATATGTATTTTAAACACATATGTTACTTTATAGAATATGACTATAATGAGATGTATATTACAACTAAAGCATATAATGTGTTTAGATAATCACAATAGATAAATCAAGGAATATATTATAGTGGAGGGGATTATTATGCATAGAGAAAATATATATGATTTAAGAAAACTATTTATAGGGTTGGATAAAAAGGTTAATGTAGAAGGAAAAGGAAGATTAATTCCTATAAATTTTGATAATGCAGCTACCACTCCACCTTTTAAAAGAGTTATGAAAAAAGTATTAGAAACTAGTGAGTACTATGGATCAATTGCAAGAGGAGATGGTAAAAAATCACAATATTGCAGTGATTTATATGAAAATTCTAGAAAATATATACTGGAATATTTTAATGCACCAGAGGATATATATACAGCGATTTTTGTTGGTAATACTACTGATGGATTAAATAAGTTATCTAATATTTTAATTGAAAATAAGAATGATATAGTTATTACAACTAGAATGGAGCATCATTCAAATGATTTACCATGGAGAAATAAGTGTGATTTAAAGCATGTTGAGGTAGATAAAGATGGTAGACTGAGAGTAGAAGATATAGAGAATCTATTAGAGAAGTATCAAGAGAGAGTTAAATATGTTACCATAACAGGTGCATCAAACGTTACTGGTTACGTAAATGATATAAAAAGAATAGCAAAATCAGCCCATAAATATGGAGCTAAAATAATTGTTGATGGTGCTCAATTAATTCCACATAAAAAAATATCTATGATACAAGAAGATGTTAATGAAAATATAGATTTTTTAGTATTTTCTGGTCATAAGGTATATGCTCCATTTGGAAGTGGAGTTATTATTGGTTTAAGGGAAATATTTAACGAAAAAGAGCCAGCTTCAGCAGGTGGTGGAACAGTTCAAATTGTGCTTGATGATCGACAACTATGGTTAGATACACCAGAGAAAAATGAAGCAGGAACACCAAACCTTTTCGGTGCTATAGCAATAGCAGAAGCACTTAGAGAAATGGATAAAATAGGATTTCAAACAATTGAAAATAATGAGAAGGAATTGCTAGTATATTTAATTAAAGAGTTAAAGCAATTTGAAAAGATAACACTATATGGGGATAATGAAAATATAAATGATAGACTAGGAATTTTAGTGTTTAATATTGATGGAATGACTTATGAAGAAGTTGGAGAAGCACTTGCTAATGTAAGAGGAATAGGGGTTAGACAAGGGGGATTTTGTGCACATCCATATACAAGAAGAGTTCTTGGAATAGCAGATAATGATTTGCAAAGATATATGAGTGAGGTTGGAACCCCAGGACTAGTTAGGGTAAGTTTAGGAATATACAATAGCAAAAAAGAAGCCAATATATTCTTAGATACAATTGAATATCTCTGTAGACGCTATGCAAAATAACTAAATTGTTCGTTAAGGCTTAAATGCCGTGATGCCGAAAAATTGATTATATAATCTCCGTGAAGGAATATAATTTCACTAAGAATTTATATTATTATTTCCATAAAATCTGCTAAAGCTTCGAAAGTCATTTCATTCCCTCAGCTTCTTAACGCAGATTTTATTCCAATAATAATTAAATTCTAAAGTTCATTATATAATCTTCCCTCCGATAATATAATCAATTTTTCTATATCACTGGCTTTTAAGATAAAAGATACAATTTTCTGAGCGATCCCCTTTAAAGATAACGACTTCTGCTATATTTAATAAGAAAAATCATTAACTTTTAAGGTGGTATTGCAGTTCAGCAAAGTGGAAGAGAAAAAATTAATGATATTACCGGAAGGAATATTGTAATTAAGTTTTAGAATTTAATTGTTTTTGGAGGAAAAAGTCCGTTAAGAAGCTGAGGTAAGCGATAGCGAACTTCGAAGCTTTAGGACTTTTTCTGGAAAAAACAATATAAATTCTTAACGCGAATTACACCATTCCAGGAGGTAATATCATTAATTTTTAGTATCCACGTGGGGAACAATATTTTATTTGTTAAAGACTTTAAATGATGGCATTGGTGCAGCTGAAATTATATCTGGAATTTCAGAAACTAGAGGAGCTATATATTCTAAAGCTTCTTCTTTTAAGTTATTTCCAACTTCATTTATCCATTCAGTAGGGAAGTACTTAACATTATTAGCAACCTTATTAGCTTCGATTAAGAAGTAAGAAGATTTGTAAGGTGCGTTATTTTCTCTTTTTATTCCAATCATATATCCACATTTACCAAGACTAGCTTGTCTTAATGCTTCATATCCAACTTCATAAGCTTCTTCTAAATCTATATTAGAAGCACAGTGCATAGCACATCTTTGAAGAACTCCAAGTTCTAAAGATTTAACTCTACTAGTTATACCAGAAGATATTATTAAGTTCTTTAAGTAAGCACCAACACCACCTAATTGAGCATGACCAAACTTATCATGAGCTTGAGCGTGAGCCTCAGCAACAAATTTTCCTTCAGCAGTTCTTATTCCTTCAGAAACAACTATATAAACCTGATTTTGCTCCTCAAATTTATTTTTAACATCACATAAGAACTTATCTACATCAAAAGCAGCTTCAGGTAAATAAATAAAATCTGCCACTTGTTTTCCGTTTAATTTAGCTAATGCAGCAGATGCAGCTAACCATCCAGTATCGCGGCCCATAGTTTCTAAAATAAATATTCCATTGTTTATGTACACAGATGAATCAAGGTAAGTTTCAAGTACACTTGTTGCAATAAATTTAGCTGCACTACCAAAACCTGGTGTGTGATCAGTGTACATTAAATCATTATCGATAGTTTTAGGGATACCTATAAACTTAACATCTATTCCAGTTTCTTTTGCATAAGCACTTAGTTTAGCTGTAGTATCCATAGAATCATTACCACCAACATAAAAGAAAGCTTTAATATCATTAGCTTTTAAGATTTCAAGTAGTCTATCATATTCTTCAGTAGATTCTTCAAGTTTTTTCATTTTATATCTACAAGAACCTAAACCTGATGAAGGTGTATATCTAAATCTGTTTATATCATCTTGAGAAAATGATGAAAGTTCTATTATATTACCATTTAAAATTCCTTCAATTCCATTTAAACCTGCATAAACTTTGTCAAAAACCCCTAAAGTGTTATTTGCTTCAACTAATCCAACAACACTTGAATTTATAACTGCTGTAGGACCGCCAGATTGTGCTATGATACAGTTTGCCATTAAAATACTCTCCTTTAAAGTTCAAATTAATTAAAATTTATAAATTAAAAAATATACATTAAATACTAGAAAATAGATATTAATGTGATATACTATTTCGCTTGTTATTGAATACAATATATACTATACAACAAAATAATATTAAATAAAAGATGTAAAAAATAAAATTTACAATATGAATCATAGGTTGATAAAATTAATAATAAAATTATACAAATAATGTAAACGCGGGGGGAATATGAATTTAAAAGATATAATTATAGTTGGAATTGCTTTAGCAATGGATGCTGTTGGAGTAACTGTTAGTATTGGAGTAAATCCTAAAGTTGTACGTAGAAATAAAATAGCTTTCATTATGTCTTTTGCAATATTTCAATTTTTATTCTTTCTTTTAGGAGGGATAGGAGGACATTTATTTGAAAAATATATAACCACTATTCCTAATATAGTTGGAGGTGTGGCTATAGCTATAGTAGGTATATTAATGATAAAGGAAGGGTTTGAAGATAATGAAGATAATGAAACATTATTATTAAAGAGAGAGATGGTGATAATACTTGGAATATCTGTTAGTATCGATGCTTTTGTTGTAGGCTTTACAGGGTTTAATTACATAAGTAGCGCTTTAAAGATGATAGGGGATTGTTCTATTGTAGGATTGATAACTTTAATACTATGTTCATTTACATTTTATTTATGCAGATATATAAGAAAAATCGGATTTATAGCAAAATATGCAAGTTTTTTTGGAGGAGTAACATTAATTATCTTTGCAATAAAAATGATTTTCTTTTAAAAAAGTTAGCTAATTAAATATAAGGTGTTAAAAGTTAATAAATCTATAGTAATGATAAATTAGCATTATTATAGATTTTTTTTTACAAATTAATTTGACAATAGTCAAAAAATGGGTTATAGTGAATTTAATGAAAGGACAAGTGTTCTTTTATGAAGGACAATAAAGGGGGTAATTTAATGAAAAAACTATCTTTAATTACAAGAATAGTATTATGTTTAGTATTAGGAATTGGAGTTGGATTATTATGTGGGGCAAATAATATTCAATTTCCAGTAAAGATACTAGCGACTTTTAGTGGTTTATTTGGGAGCTTCTTATCATTTATAATTCCTTTAATTATTATTGGTTTTATAGTTCCAGGAATAGCATCATTAGAAAGCAAATCAGGAAAAGGTCTTATAATAACTACGATAATAGCATATATTTCTACATTAGTAGCTGGATTTGCAGCATATTTAGTTGGGATAGGAATACTACCTAATTTAATAAAAAGTGAAGTTTCATTAAGTGAAGCAGGAAAATCCATAGAACCATATTTTAATATAGAGATACCAGCAATAATGGGAGTAATGTCTGCATTAGTATTAGCATTTCTACTTGGTATAGGTTTATCAAAAATTAAAAATAGTACAATGTTAAAAGTAGTAGATGAATTTAATTCAATCGTTTTAATGGTTGTTACTAATGTATTAATACCATTAGTTCCAATTTATATTGGATGTGTTTTTGCAAAGTTAAGTTATAGTGGTGAAATATTTAATACATTAAAGTCTTTTGGAATAGTATATGTAATATTATTTTCATTACAATTAGCATATATAGTTCTTCAATATTCTATTGCAGGAGCTATTAAAAAGGAAAATCCATTTAAATTAATAAAAAATATGATTCCAGCATACATGACTGCTGTAGGAACTCAATCCTCAGCAGCAACAATTCCAGTAACACTTCAATGTGTTAAAAAGAATGAAGTTAGTGAGGAAGTTTTAGATTTTGTTGTACCCTTAGGAGCAACAATACATTTAGCAGGTGATACTATTACTTTAGTTCTTACTTCTATGGCAGTTATGTATATGAATGGACAAACTCCTACTTTTGGAATGATAATGCCATTTATATTTATGTTAGGAGTTACAATGATTGCAGCACCAGGGGTACCAGGGGGAGGCGTTATGGCTGCCTTGGGATTACTTGAATCAATGCTTGGTTTTGGAGCTATAGAAAAACCGATTATGATTGCATTACATGCAGCTCAAGATAGTTTTGGAACTGCAACTAATGTTACTGGAGATGGTGCAATAGCTATTATTGTGGATTATCTTATAAATAAGAGAAATAATAAACAGCAAGAGAAGAGTAAATTAAAAGCAGTATAAAATAAATTAATCATAGTTGCTATGATTTTTATAACATCAACAATAGTAGTAAATGCAAGTGTTAATGATGAACCCCCTATGGCGAATATTTACAAGGAGGGATATATCACTTTTCACAAAGTTCAGGAAAAACTATGATTTTAAAATTACAAACTCCTAATGAGCCTATGATTTTCATGATTATAGAAAATGAAAGTAGAGCTTTAAAGTACTATGTAGAGTTTACTAAAGATTCTCCTAAAGTTGAAATATCATTAGAAAAGCCAATATCAGAGCATACTACAGTTATGTTGGGAAACGGGGAAATTGCATTTACTTATGAGTAAATAGATATTTAAATAAAAATATAAATAAAAGAAGCTTATTATAAAGTAATTATATTATTTATAATAAGCTTCTTTTTATTATAATTATTCCAATTGGGAATGACTTGATATTATTTTATTAATTATTCCATAGTCTAGAGCTTCTTCTGCATTTAACCAATAGTTTCTATCAGTATCTTTATTAACTTTTTCTATAGGTTGCCCTGTGGCTTCACTTATAATTGTATTTATTCTTTGACGAACTCTTAATATCTCTTTAGCTTCAATTCCTATATCTGTAGCTTGACCGTTAAAACCGCCTAAAGGTTGATGAATCATATATCTAGTATTAGGTAATGAATATCTATTTTCTTTATCTGCAGCTAGGTATATAGTTATTCCAGCACTTGCAACCCAACCAGTTCCTATCATTATAACTCTAGGTTTAACAAATTTAATCATATCATGAATTGTATCACCAGATTCTACATGGCCACCTTGGCTATTTATAAAAATTTTAATTGGATCATTACTCATTTCTTCAAGGATTAGAAGTTGAGCACAAACTTTTTCGGCTAAGGCTTGATTAATTTCACCAGAAATGATTATTATTCTTGATTTTAGTAGTTTTTCCATAGCTATATCAGGTAAATCCTTTGTATTTTCTTTTTTTTCAGTTTCATTGTTATAAAGAAACATGTTATTTCCCTCCTAAATATTAAATGGATAAATTTTCCTAATTAATATAATATCATTAAATTTTAATTGATGGTAGTTAAAAGTGTGTATAAATTAGATAAACTATAAATTGAAATTTTTATCTTTTATACATTTTAATATTATGATACTTTAAGATTATTAAATATTTGATTGAAAGGAAGATATTATGCCAATATATCAATTAACTGATGAAATAATGTTTCCAAATCCAGAATTAGCTGAAGAGGATGGGTTATTAGCTATAGGTGGCGATTTAAGATGGGAAAGGCTTTTATTAGCTTATTGTAATGGAATATTTCCTTGGTATAGTGAGGATGAACCAATATTATGGTGGTGTCCAAAGCCCAGGTTTATTATAAAGCCAAATGAAGTAAAAATATCAAAATCAATGAAAAGAGTTTTTAATAAAGGTGAATTTAAGGTTACTTTTAATAATGATTTTGAAGGTGTAATAAGTAAGTGCAAAGAGCTTAGAGAAAATAAGGAAGGTACATGGATTACTGATGATATGAAACAGGCTTATATAAATTTATTTAATAAAGGATTTGCTTCAAGTGTTGAAGTGTATAAAGAGGATAAGCTTGTAGGTGGACTTTATGGAGTGAAAATAGGAAGGTGCTTCTTTGGTGAAAGTATGTTTTCTACAGAAACAAATGCATCTAAGGTGGCCTTAATAAGTATTTGTAAAAGGCTTGAAAAGGAAAATTATTTGTTTTTAGATTGTCAAATGCATACTAATCATTTAGAAAGTATGGGAGGAAAGTTTGTAAGTTGGGAAGATTTTAAGATTATGTTGCAAGAAGGGATTATTTTATAAATTTTATTAGAAATATTGAAGGTAAGCAGGTTGAGAAATAATATCTTAGCCTGCTTATTTATTTTAGAAAAAAAGTTATTAGAAAATATTGACAATAAAGCTATACTACTGTACTATTTAAATAGAACAGTAGTATAGGAGGAAGATATGACATTAAATATTAATAAATTTCAGTTTAATAATAAGGAACCTATATATCTTCAAATTGTTGAATTAGTAAAGAAGAATATAGCTATAGGAGACCTTAGTCCTGGGGATAAGTTACCATCAGTTAGAGAAATGTCTAAGGATTTGGGGGTAAACCCTAATACATTACAAAGAGCTTATGGAGAGCTTGAAAGGCTAGGGATAACTTATACGAGAAGAGGTATGGGATCGTTTATAAGTGAGGGAGATAATTCAATGAAGGATTTAAAAGTTGATATGGGAAAAGATTTAGCCAAGAAGTTTATAAATGATATGGCATCAATAGGAATAGATAAAGAAGAAGCAATAAAAATATTAAAATCATTGGAGGAATAAAAGATGAGGAAATGGTATAAAAGGAATTTTTATTTTAATGAATTAAATAGTAATCTGTTTAGTACTGGTTTGTTTTATGTAATAGCTGCAGGAATAACTTATTTTGCATATACAAAAGGGGTTATAACACTTATTGGAGTTGATGGAATAAACTTACAGGTGGATAATGTAATTCTTGCACCAGTAGCAGTATTTGTTTTTTTATATATGTTTTTAGAATTAATAAGTCCAGTGTTTTTTGGAATATGCTTATTTATTGATTATTACAAAACTTTTTCTAATACAGAAAAGATAAGAGGAATTATTCCTATTTCAAACAAAAATAAAATTATTAGTATGATGAAAAGTATAGTTATATTTTATATAAGTTTTTTAATAGTGACTTATATAGCTAATTTTAGTATGGGAATAAGAGATTACAATTCTATTAATACAATAGTTTTGGTTTTATCAATAGTATTCTTTGAAATAATTGTTGATATTTTATGTAAGGAAAGAAAACTAAGTGATATGTTAAAAATTATTTTAATTATAATTTCAGCTTTAATTTTATTTATTGGAGGTAATTTACTGCTAGTAATATTAGAAGAATATTTAAGAAATTTTGTGTTAATTTCTAGCATAGTATTAATAATTTTTAGTATTTTAGAATTTACCTATATTTTAAAAAAGATAGATAGTATAAAGATAAGTTAAGGGGAAAGAGTTATGATTAAATTAGTTAATTTAAATAAGGCATATAGAGATAAAGTAGTATTGAAAAATTTAAATTTAGAAATAAATAAAGGTGAAATAATAGGACTTTTAGCACCTAATGCAGAAGGGAAAAGTACTCTTTTAAAAATTCTTGGAGGACAAATAACTTTTGATAGTGGTCAATACTTTTTTAATGGAGAAGAGTTTAACTATAAAGATAAAGAAGTTATTGGATATATGAATGATACAGCAATAATGCCTAAAAAATGGAAGGTTATAGATGGTATTGATTACTATAGTGAATATTTTAAGACTTTTAATAAAGAAAAGTGTTTAGATATGTTAAAGTATTTTAAAATTGATCTTAAAAAAAGAATAAAAACTTTATCAAAAGGTGAAAGTGAAAAATATCATTTATCATTAGCATTATCTATAGAAGGGCAATTATACATTATGGATGAACCTTTAGCAGCAATAGATTTAATTTCTAGAGAAGAAGTTATAAGTATGATATTAGATAATTTTAATATTGATAGTACTATAATTATTTCAAGTCACTTAGTATCTGATATTGAAAGAATGCTAGATAGAGTTATGTTGCTAAAAAATGGCGAGATAGTTTGTAACAAATTAGTTGAGGATTTAAGATCAGAAGGCAAATCAGTAGTTGATTTATATAAAGAGGTGTATGCTAATGTTAAATAGCATTAATATATAAGATACCTAGGAATGTTAATAAAATTTGGTATATAATTATATTAATATTAAAGTGATAAAGCATAATATTAATGTGAGGTATATAAATGGATATAGATAAGGGAATAGGAAAGTATAAAACTATTAATAGACTTCTTGATATTATTGGAATTACTCTTTTAATAATGTTAATAGTTACAACTTTTATATATTGGGGTAAAGCACCTGATATGGTACCAACTCATTTTAATTTTAAGGGTGAAATTGATTCATATGGCTCTAAAAATACATTATTTATATTACTACCTATAGTAATAATAACTTATATAGGGCTAGCTATATTATCTAAGTATCCTCAAGTTTATAATTATTGTATTGAAATAACTCCTAGAAATAAGGAGAAACAATATTTAATGGCATCAACATTTATTAGAGTTATTAATGTTGAAATAGTGGCTATATTTTTTTATAGTCAAGTTAGTATAGCCATAGCAATGAATAATGGCAAGGGTTTATCAATAGCATTTTTACCTATAGCTCTATTTATCTTATTTGGAAGTATTGGGTTTTATATTTATAAATCAGTAAAATTTAAGTAATAAAAAAGGTGAAGTAGTTTCGAATTACTTCACCTTTTTTGTAGTTAAAAAGTTCTACTATTTGCTTCTTAAGATAACATTAAGAATACCTAAAATCACATAAATAATTTTTTAATGTATAATGCAAAAAAAAATGAAAATAAATTTAAAAATGTGGAAATAATAAGTAAATAAAATAGTTAAATTACTTGAAAAGTAATTTAAAAGTTCAATAAATTAGGGGGTTATAAAATGTGTGGTCATATATCTATATATTATAAAAATAAAAAAGCTGATGAACTACTTATAAGACAATTAACAGAAAAGATACGACATAGAGGTCCAGATGATACTGGATATTTTATAAAAGATAATATTGCATTTGGATTTAATAGACTAAGTATAATAGATTTAGAAGGTGGTAATCAGCCATTTGAAAAAGAAAAGAGAACTATTATATTTAATGGTGAAATATATAATCACAATGAGTTAAGAGAGGGGTTAATTGGAAATAATGAATTTGCTACTAATTCCGATACTGAAGTTCTTTTAACATCTTATATTAATTATGGGGAAAAATGCGTAGATAAATTAAGAGGTATGTTTGCATTTATTATATATGATGAAGTAAAAAATATAGTATTTGGTGCTAGAGATCATTTTGGAATAAAGCCATTATATTATGTGAATAATGATGATTTTATAGCTTTTTCATCTGAATATAAGTCTTTAGTAACCTTATTTGGTAAGGTCAATGTAGACCAATCTGCATTACAAAATTATTTATCTTTTCAATATACACCTAACTATAACACCATTATTAATGAAATTAAAGAGGTTCCAAATGGAACATATTTTACAATAAAAAATGGCGATATAGAATTTAAGAAATATCATAACTTTAAATTTAGTAATAAGGATATAACTGCAAAGAATATTTATGATGTTGTAAATGACTCTGTAAAACATCATATGATAGCAAATGTTGAAGTGGGAACTTTTCTTTCAGGAGGAATAGACTCTACTATTGTCACAGCATTAGCAGCTAATATTAATCCTAAAATTAAGTCTTTTTCTATTGGATTTGATGTAGAAGGATATAATGAACTAACTATTGCAAAGAAAACTGCAGAATATTTAGGAATAGAAAATATATCAGTAAATGTATCTGAACAGGATTATATAAAAGCTCTTCCAAGTGTAGCTTATTATATGGATAATCCATTGGCAGATCCATCTTGTGTTGGTATTTATTTATTATCAAAAGAAGCTAGAAAACATGTAAAAGTAGTTTTATCTGGTGAAGGATCAGATGAGTTATTTGGAGGATATAACATTTATAAGGAATATTATAGTCTTAAGCCATTTTCATATTTACCAGAAGTAATAAAATGTGAAGTTAATAAGATAGCTAAATCACTTCCAGACATAAAAGGAAAAAATTATTTGTTAAGGGGTACTACTAAGTTAAAGGATAGATATATAGGTAATGCTAAAATATTTAGTAATGAAGAGGTAAAAAACATAATGTATAATTATGATAAAAATAATACTTATAGTAATATTTTATCTAATTTATATGAAGAGTGTGATAAGAATAATTATGATAATGTTACAACAATGCAATATATAGATATGAATACGTGGTTAGAAGGAGATATTTTATTAAAGGCTGATAAAATGTCTATGGCACATTCTTTAGAGTTAAGGGTACCATTTTTAGATAAAGAAGTTTTAAAGTGTGCTGAAGGTTTAACATTATCTCAAAAGATAAGTAAAAATAATACAAAGGTTTTATTAAGAGAAGCATTTAAGGATATAGTACCTCCTTATATGAAGGAAAAGAAAAAGCTTGGATTTCCAACTCCTATAAGAGTATGGTTAAAGAGTGATTTGGGGAGATATGTTAGAGAAATTATTAATAATGCAGAGGTGGATAAATTAATAAATAAGAAATATATAATTAATTTATTAGATGAGCATATTCGAGGTAAAAAAGATAACTCACGAAAGATTTGGACAGTATTTATGTTTTGCTTATGGTATCAAATATATATTGAAGGAAAGTCTGTAAGCGAATTAGAAGCGTATAATGATTCTAATAAAAATCATAGTAAGTGTAAATTAGCATAAGTTATATAGGTGGAGTAGAAAAGTAAATCTACTTCCCTTTTATTATGTCTAATATTAATAAATTGTAATAAGTGAATTTATATTAATGTAATATTTGGATTTTATAATAAGTGAGAGCCTAAATATTGCATTTAGTTACTCGAACTTACACCTATGAACAAGAGTGAGTAGTGTGTTGCATTATAAAATAGTAAAGAGGAGATTAAAAAAGATAGCTATAGTAATTTCATATTAACTATAATATTATTAAGGGGAGTATTTTTTTTAGCAGTTATAGTATTAATTTCATGATAAAAAATGGATTGCTGAAAGATTTAGTAATATAATAAAAAGTGCTATAAAATACACTGATATTAATGGTAGATTAAAGTTGTCCTTAAAGAAACGCTTATGTCTATTAGTATTACAATAAGTGATAATGGTGAAGGAATTAAAAAATCCAAACTTAAAAATATATTTAAGAGATTTTATAAGGGTAAAAATTCTATAAATTCTAAAAGTATAGAAATTTGATTATCATTAAGTAAAAAGATAATAGAAGCACATGCTTGTAGTATAACTGTAGAAAGCGAACTTGGAAAAGGAACAAATTTTAATATAATATTATTGAAAGTAATAGTATAAAGTAATAATATAAGGAGAAAAAAATATGACAAAAGATAAAATTGAAGAATTAAAAGAAAGTTTTGATACACTAGTAGAATTAGGAGTAATTTTTCACTATGGTAGTGAAGATATAGAACAAGGGGAAATTACTAAAATTGAATTTACTGAAGATGATACTGTTAAATTAGAATTAGATGAATATACTGAGGTTGAAGTTGATTTACAAGATTTTATAGAAAATCACTCAAAAGAAGGAAATAACTATCATACTTGGAATGCAAGTAGGGAATTTGATAATTTATTAGAGTCATAATAATAAAATGCGCATCGATAAAACGGTGCGCATATTTTAATTTGCTATTCAGATATAATGCTTTCTTCTGTATCTGTATCAGGAAGAGCTTGATCATCTTTAAGTCTAACGGATTCCATATGCCAGTGGCCTTTATCATCTTCAATAAAAGTTCCTATTAAATATGTTTTTTTATAGGGTTTTTCATAGGCAAAACCGTATGCTTCAATTTCTATTTTATTATCAACCTTCGATATTACGGACATAGATTCTACTTCTATTAATCTAAGAGACTTATCTTTCCAATGAGTAAAATAATAATCAACTGAATAAAGAAAATTAGAACATCTATAAGATACATACATATTTTTTATGGAGGTTCCTATAATAAATAATGTTAACAATAGAATGCCTATTGCAATAATTTTTCTATTTCTTTGTATTTTCTTTTTTTTATGATTGATTTTAATTAAATTTTGTTTTTTTACTGCAGAAACAGTGTTCATACGCTAACCTCCACAAAGAAATCTTTAAGGAAACTCCTACTATCTTTGTTGTAGGAGTACACTAAAGTGTACCTTTAACTTACCAAATTAAAATTTGGAGTTTCAGGCAAGTTCCATTAGCTAAATCAAGATTTAGAATCTCACTTATAATTATATATTACCATATTATGTAAATAAGTAAAGAAAATATTGTATATTTGGAATACTAACCATATAATTAAGATAAAACATTCTTTGTTTTAGGATGTGCATTTTACCAACTTTAAATAAACATTTTTAAATAAAATAATAAAAGTTTTATAATTATGTTTACTAAAATTAAATTCATAAAATGAATTTTAGTTTATGAATAGAAAAATGCCGATAAAGATAAGACGAAAAGGAGAATATTATTATGGATTATTCAAGCTTAATATTAATGGAAAGAGACAATGAAACAGGATTTGTAACAAAAGAACTTGGAAGCTATAAAGTTTCAGAAGGAGCAGAACATATAAAAGGTTTTTATGTTAAAGGAGATAATGTTTATATAAAATTTGATACAAATAAAGATGTTGAAGAATGGGAATACTCTGCAATATATGATGTATTTAATATGGAGTTATTTGAAAATGAAGGGTTTGAAATTGAAGAAGTTGAGGATGAATATAATCCAACATTTTTAATTAATTTTAAATATAAGGATGATCATGAATACATTGAAGAAAAATTATCTCTTTCTATAGAGTTAATAGAAGAAGCTATGGAAAAAGCCTTTAATGATATTGAAGGTAAAGAAGAAGAATACCAATAAAAATAGAAAGGAGATGCCTATAGAGATAGGCTGAAGGTGGGCTATGGAAAGTAAGGTTTTAAAGAAAAGAGAGGAAATACAAGAACAAGATAAGTGGAGTATTAATGAAATATACTCTAATGATGAGATTTGGGAAAAAGAATATAAAGAATTACAAGAAGAAGCACCAAAGCTTAAAGAGTTTGAAGGAAAGCTTGGAGACGGAGAAACTTTAATAAGATATTTTGAAGTAAATGAAAAGGTATCAAGAAAAGCAGAAAAAATTTATATTTATGCACATTTAAGATGTGATGAAGACACAAGTAATACAAAGTATCAAGCAATGATGAATAAAATTGATGCTTATATGGCTGAGTATGCTACTTATACAGCTTATGTGGTGCCAGAAATTTTATCTCTTCCAGATGGAACAATAGAAAAACAAATGGAAGAATTAAAGGGACTTGAACCATATAAGTTCTTATTAGAAAATATTCTAAAAGAAAAACCACACGTATTAGATAAAAAAGAAGAAGAGTTACTTGCTGCAGCTTCAGATTGTTTAGATGCACCATCATCTATACATAATATTATGACAAATGCTGATATGAAGTTTGGTAATATTAAAGATGAAGATGGAGAAGAAGTTGAGTTAACAGAAGGAAACTATTCTTCATTTATTAAATCAAAAGATAGGGAAGTTAGAAAAGAAGCATTTAAGGGATTATTCAAAGAATATAAAGCTTTTGAAAATACATTAGCAACAACTCTTTCTAGTTCAATAAAAGTATTTAATTTTGGAGCTAAAGTAAGAAATTATAATAGTGCATTAGAAGCATCATTAAAACCAAATGATATTCCTCTAGAAGTATATACTAATGCTATAAAAACTATAGATGATAATCTTTCATCACTTCATAGATATGTAGGATTAAAGAAAAAATTATTAGGTCTTGATGAGATGCATATGTATGATTTATATGTTCCTGTAATTGAAATTCCTAAGGAAAGAGTAGAATTTGATGATGCAGTTAAAATGGCAATTGAAGGATTACAACCTTTAGGAAAAGAGTATTTAGATATATTCCAAGAAGGAATTAATGGTGGATGGATAGATAAATATATAAATAAGGGAAAACGTGGTGGAGCATATTCATGGGGGGGATATGATACTAAACCTTATGTTTTATTAAATTATAATTATGAACTTAATGATGTATCAACTTTAGTTCATGAAATGGGTCACTCAATTCATTCTTATTATTCAAGAAAAGAACAAAGTTACTATTATGCAGGTTATACATTATTCTGTGCAGAAGTTGCTTCAACTACTAATGAAGCATTATTAATTCATCATTTAATAAATAAAGAAACTGATAAAAAGAAAAAGTTATATTTAATAAATCAAGAGTTAGAGCAAATAAGAACTACTGTATTCAGACAATTAATGTTTGCAGAATTTGAACTTTATACACATGAAAGTTTCGAAAAGGGTATTCCGTTGACAGCAGAAGACTATAATGCAAAATGGCATGAATTAAACGTTAAATATTTTGGACCAGAAATGGTAGTTGATTCTGAAATTGATGTTGAATGGTCAAGAATACCACATTTCTATAGTGATTTTTATGTATATCAATATGCAACTGGATATGCAGCAGCATCTGCTTTTGCTAAAAGTATATTAGATAAGGAACCTAATGCGGTTGAAAAATATGTTGGATTCTTAAAGAGTGGTGGAAGTGATTATCCAATAGAAATTTTAAAGAAAGCAGGAGTAGATATGACTACACCTAAGCCATTAGAAGCAACTATTGATAGATTTAATGAATTATTAGATATGTTAGAGAAAGAAATTTAATTATGAATAAATTAGAAAATAGTTTATTTAGTGAGCTAACAAAGCAAGCTGGGTTTTATATAAAGGATTATTATAGTGAAACTTTAAAAGAGAATAAATGGATAGCTATAATGGAAAATGAAGATTTTATTTATGCTGTAGTAGTATGTAAAAATAATGAAGAAAATTTTATATATTATGAAGCAATGAGTTTTTTAGAAAAGGTATATTCTAAAAAAATATCCCTAAATATAGTTATATGTACAGAAGAAAGCTATGAATCATTAATTCAACAAAGTTATAATAAATTAATTTATTCAGAAAAAGAAAAGCAAGTAGTTTACAGCGATAATAGCTGTAAACCACTTGTTTCTATACTTAATTATAGTATGGAAAAAGAAAAATTAAATAAATCAAAAGTAAAATATAAAGAAAACCTAGTTACTTATATATTAATATGTGTAAATATTTTAATTTTTATAATTACAGCTTTTTTATCTAAAAGCATATATAATATTGATTTATATACTCTTATAGCATTAGGAGCTAAAGTAAATGGTCTCATTAATAATGGACAGCCTTGGAGGTTAATAACATGTGCATTTTTACATGGTGGATTAGCTCATATAGCATTTAATATGTATGCACTTAAAATTATTGGATCAGAAGTAGAATATGTATATGGAAAAATTAAATATATAGTTATATATTTAATTTCAGCTTTAGGGGGCAGTATATTTAGTTATTTATTTAATGCTAATTCAATAAGTGTAGGAGCATCAGGAGCAATATTTGGACTTTTAGGAGCTATGATTATTTTTGGAATAAGACATAAAAATAAAATTGGAAAAGCATATATAATAAACTTATTTAAAGTTTTACTCATAAATATATTTATAGGAGTTACACTAAGTAATATAGATAATGGTGCTCATATTGGTGGGTTAATATTTGGATGTATTTCCGCTTTAGCAGTAAAAGATAAAAAATATGGTAATTTATAAAGGAGTATGTTGATGAATTTATTAGAGGATAAGGCTTTAAGATTAAATTTAATATCAATGGTATTATTAGTTGTTACAGCAATATATGATTTTATTTTTAGGGGTGGAGAAAAGCTTTTTAGAATAGGATTAATGGCAGCTACTTTATGGATAATGTATTTTGTTTATAAAAAAACCTTTTTAAGAAAAGCAAGAATAAGTTTTTATTTGATTTATTCTTTTATTATTGGGGCAATGTATTTAGGAAATGTATTTGATTTTTATATAATTATTCCTATGTATGATAAAATATTGCATTTATTATCAGGACTTATTATTGGATTGATAGGATATATATTATTTTTACACGTAAGTAATGGAAATATAGATAATTCATTTAAAAGGTATATGCCTATGTTATTTTCTATAATATTTTCTATTGCAGGTGCTGCAGTGTGGGAAATATGGGAATTTTCAACTGATCAATTATTAGGATTTGCATCTCAAAATAATAGTTTGCATGATACAATGTGGGATATAATATGTGGTAGTGTTATGGGCATTATTGCTAATATTCCGATTTATTTATATTATATAAAAGGAAAAAAAATAAAATTTATTGAAAATATAAATAAACAAATAAATGAAGATAAATAGATAGAGAGAGAAATAATATTTTTATTATTTCTCTCTTTTTTATCTTCTTAAGAAAACCTTAAGAAAAATAGTAGATAAATGTTAACAAAGAATTAACTTTATATAATAAATTTGTTATATAATAAGAGTATAATGAAGGGGGATATTAAAAGGTATAAAATATAAATAAGGAGAGTAAGTATGGTTAGTTTTTTTAAAATACTAGATAATAAAGGATTAAAGTACATAAGTGAGAGGTGTCGAAATAAAACATTTGATAGAATAATGCCTATTATAACTATGATGGGAAATTTAGGAATAATATGGTTAATCATATCAAGCGTAATGCTCTTAAAAGTTGAATATAGAATTATTGGAGTTGGTGTAATTTTAGCTTTGATATTAACTACAATAATTGGTGAGGGAATAATAAAACATATAGTTAAAAGAAATAGACCATTTAAAAATAATGATGAAAAATTATTAATAAATAAACCTATAACATATTCATTTCCATCAGGACATACAGCATCTTCATTTGCAGCTTTAGCAGTATTTTTACAAATGAATGGAAAGTTAGGATTAGTAGTGAGTCCTATTGCAACATTAATTGCATTCTCAAGAGTCTATTTAAAGGTACACTATCCAACAGACGTTATTTTTGGAATGATTTTAGGATTTACTTGTGGTATAAGTGTAGTTTCTTTTTTAGGAAGAATGGTTTTTTAATATTTAAAATTATATGATATAATAGTAAATTGATTACCGAGATAAATTATATTGGATAGTGTAAAGTTTCGTATGAAAAAATAGCCTATGGCTAATTTTTAATAAAAAT
>UQQU01000038.1 GCA_900543325.1 uncultured Clostridium sp.
CCATGAAGTAGTATAATTCTCCATCAGAATATAAATATTGCATTTCTTTTCTTTCAATTACTGCTTCTTGTAATTTAGTAGTTGGGTTGAAAGTTGTATCTGTAACCCCACCTGAAATAACGTTTCTAAGTTTAGTTCTAACGAAAGCAGCTCCTTTACCAGGCTTAACGTGTAAGAAGTCTATTACTGTATACACTTGTCCGTCATACTCAAAAGTTGTACCTTTTCTTAAATCACCTGCTGATATCATAAAAAAATTCCCTCCAAATCACTTGAATTCATAGTTATTATGACCTTTATTTTTAACAAATAATCATAATACGCTTTGTCGTTTAATGACATAACAAAAACATTCTATCAAAATTACTAAAGAAATGCAATTATTTCGTTAAGAACATCAAAAATTTTAATAAAATTACCTATATAACTCCAATATTACAGTTAAAATATTATCTTTTCCACTAATATCATAATTATATATTTCAAATTTTTCCAATTTATTGATTGTTTCTTTTATTTTTTTGTTATTGCCATTTATCATTATTTTAACATACCACTTTTCTCCTAAATCTTCAACTTCTAATATTTCAATATTTTTATCTATATTTATTTCATTATTTATTTCATTAAATGTTAATTTTGCTGGCATAGTATAATTTACTTCTTTAACAACTTCAGTACTATTTTCTATTTTAAAATAATAAAGCATAATTATAACTTGAATAAGAGTTATAATTATTAATATAGGTTGTTTATAGTAACTGAAATTTACTTTACCACTACTCATACACTACCTTCACTACCTTTTTATCATCATAATTAGTAACCTTTTTCACTTGAATACCTAAATCTTCTAGTTTTTTAATATCTTCATTTTTTTCATATGTTATTTCAGCAACATCATTTATAATCTTAAACTCAATACTATCTCCATCATATAAATTTATCCACTTAAATATTTCTTCTTTTTCAATATACATCTGCTTTGGCTCAGGAATATATTCATCATCATCTGTTCCTTTGGATATACTCTCTATATTGAACACTAATAATATTATATTTAATAATAATAATATTTTATATCCTCTTCTATTTTCTTCACTTTCTTTAAGTTGCTTTTTTTCAACAAACTCTTTAGGAATAAAATTTTTATACTTTAAATATTTTTTCATTTATTATTTCTCCTATTTCAAGGTATATAGTATGTAATTTATATTTTATTTTCTCTGGAATTATATTTTCATCATCTTTGCTTATTATCACAACCGATCCCTCTTCTAAATCATTTAATTCATTGCTTAAAATGAAATCATTCCTATTTTTAATAAAACTTTTTATAATAAAATTTTCTTTTACATATATTGAATATATAAATTCTCTTAGCTCCATAATTATAATGTAATCTCTTAATTTTTTTATTTTACTTTCTACTATAGTCTTTATATAGAATTGAATTGGTCTTATCCTAACACTCTTGGCTTCACTGATTATATTTTTAATCTTTCTTCCATTTCCCATTGAGTATAAATATAATTTTTTGCTTTTTTTATCATGTTCATAATGAATTAGAATATCATTTTCATCACCGTATTCTTCTCTTACTATTTTCCCAATGATGGCCTCCTTAGCCTTTTTTATATTTTCAAACTCCTTAATTAATATGTTTTCTTCAAATATAAACAAATCAATTTCCTTTTTAACAATACTTTTTATTGCAATTTCATCATATAGTTTATTTTTAAATATAAAGTCATCTTTAGTAGAAACTATAATATCTTTCATATAATTTCTCCTTCTTATACCATATAAAATATCTTATATAACTTAGGTCTAAAAATAATTTCTACTTCTTCTTTGTCATTATCAACAAACACTACATCAACCTCTCTTATACTTTCCGTTTTACCTGACAATACTTCCTTCAAATACAATTTACTTTCATATATAATAAATTTTAAATTTTCATTCTCACTAAAAATATGTTCATAATTGATATTTAAATCATCTTTATATGAACTAATAAAAGCAAATACTTCTTCATCATTTTTAATTAAATCTTCTACTTCCTTTAATAAATCATACTCTGAATCATTCAAATAAAAAATATCTTCTTTTATTTCATAAAGCTCATATTTGCTTGAATTAGCTATTATAGTCTTAGTATTGTAAACTATTAATACAATTAAAATATTTAATAATATCAATACTTCTAACATTACTACCCCTTGTTTTTTCTTCATATACACCTTCCTCGTACTTTAGATTCCTTATTTTCTATATAATAATAAACTAAATTTTTCTTTCTCTTAACTTGGAAACTATTAACCTTATCTAATAATGTATTATCTCCAACTGATACGTTATCTCCTTTATAATTTAAAGTCCTAACCTTTAAATTTTTATCTCTTAAATAAATTATTTTAACTGTTACTTCTTCATTTATATCCTTGAAAGTAACAACTATATTATCTGATTTAATATCACTAGTTAATTTATCTGTAAATACTTTATTTTCCTCTATAGAAATAATTCCGTTGCTATTGCATAGAGTATCCATATACAATAATGCATTATCAAATTTATCATTACTGTAGCATCTGTCAATATTAATAAAATAATCTCCTATAGTTTCATAAGAAAGTGTTATTGTTACCCCACCAAGTAAAAGTATTATGGCTAAAACTATAATTACCTCTATTAATGTATATCCTTCTTTACGCTTACTCATAATAATCCATCCACCTATATTTAAAAAAACTTCTCTCTAAACTTTCATCCTTAGAAATTAAGTTAAGTTCTATTTCAACTTTTATTTTATTTTCATCTTCTGTAGGTATTGCTTTAATTATTATGTCATGTCCTTTGGGCATTTTCCCTAAATCTAAATCTGATAAATCAACTAAAAACTCATCATAAATCTCTAATTCTAGGTTATCTGTATTAGTTAAACATAATATTTCTTCTAATGTAGTGTTATATTTTATTTCTTGCATTATACAGTAGATTATTCTATTTGATTCTTCTATTTCTTCACGCCTAAATGAACTTTTTATATTTTCACCTATCAATAATGCAACTACTAAAAACATTAATAGAATAATACTAACCCCAACTATAGTCTCTATAAAAATGCTTCCCTTCTTCTTCACTTTTATATTTTATTCTCCTTCATAAATATTAACTGTACCTATTCCAGTAGCAATAGTTACTCTATATACTTTTCCCTCTTTATCTATTACTCTTATAGTATCTGACTTTTGTATATTCCCTATTTTGCTTATCTCAAAACTATTATTGCTCGTAAATTTAAATCCCTCTTCTAGCAATATAGTTTTTATTATTTTTCTTTTTCCCGATGTATCTTTAAATGTTATCTTTCCTTCATTACTATTAACTTCAATTAATCCATAACTATCATAATGTCTACAATAATATTTACTATAACTAATTAAGTTACTTATTTCATTTATAATACTTTTTCCCTTAACTCTTCTTATTGCTTCTCTATAAGATTTTGATATATTCAATGTTGGTAACATTAATATGGTAATTATCGCTAAAACTAGCACAAGTTCTATCAATGTATATCCTCTTTTCACCTTTAACACCTCATATTAATACCATATCTAGAAGAGGCATTATAAATTTAATAATAAAAGTTACGATTATCACTCCTATAAACAATATTAAAAAAGGTTGTATCATCTGAGTTAATTTATTTATTTTGGTAGTTAAATTTTTAAAAACCTCTTCTTCTAATAACTGAAATCTCTTATCTAATGAACCACTTTCTTCTCCAAGTTTTATATGTGCCAATGTATACTTAGAAAACATTTCTGTTTCGCTCATTGCCTGAGATAGCATTCTTCCCGCTGTAATATCTTTATTTATCTTTTTAATACTCCTATTTATATTTTTGCCAAGTTCACTTTCACAACAATATTGTAAGCCTATAGCAATATTAATTCCGCTATTAATGACTACAGACATTAAAACTATAGCTATATATTCATTAATTAGATTATATATTGGTATTTTTTCAATTAATCTATCTAAATACTGCTTTAAAAAGTTTTTAATAATAAAATAAGGAAGTATTACAAATATAATAGTCAATTGTATAATTACCATTATTGGATTATTAAAAAGTCTTTCTTTAAATGTTATTATATTGGAATATGCTAGGGGTATATCTTTTCCCATAGATGAATATATGTTACTCATATTTGGGATAAAGAAAAATACAACAAAAACTCCCAAAAGAGCCAATGCACCTAATAAAATCATAGGATATGTTAATGCACCTATAATAGATTTTTTAACATAATATAATTTACTATAAAATGTTTCTAATCCCCTTAATACATAAACTATTTTTCCTGTCTTCTCCCCTATATCAACCATAGAATTAAAAAAACTTGGAATGAGTGTACCACCCCTTTTGAATCCCTCACTTAAACTACCACCTTCTTTAATAACCTCTTCCATTTCCTTTAACATCATTTTATATTCTTTCTTTAAAGGTAATTCATCAATTAAATTTAATATATTTAATAAAGAAATTCCCTCATCATATAATTTCCCTATATTACCTGCAATAATAGCTAATTCTCTATAACTAGCCTTCTTCTTCATAGCTATCATTAATTCCCTCCATTTCTATAAAATTTTCGTAATCTTCTATGGCTATATCCCCATTTTTTAATAGTTCATTTAAATTTTCTATCATTTCAATATTTGATAATATATCTGTATCGTTATAAATATTTTTAATATGATTTTTCATTTTCTTATCAATTACATGTATGGCTGCTACTAATGCTCTTCCAGAATATCCTGTGTAATTACATTCCATACATCCACATCTTTTAAAAATATCTCGCTTTTCCTTATCTATAATTTTTTCTCCTATTTTACTTTTACATTTATTACACAGCAATCTAATAAGCCTCTGAGATATTATCCCAACAAGGGAGTCTCTTATTAAATATTTTTCTACACCCATATCTTCTAGCCTAAAATATACTTCCCTTGGGTCACGAGTGTGGATAGTAGAGTAAACCTTATGTCCTGTCAAAGCGGCTCTTACTGCCATTTCTGCCGTTTCTTCATCTCTAATTTCTCCTAGCATAACTATATCAGGATCTTGCCTTAGTAAGCTTCTAAGTCCTTCTGCAAAACCAATATTAAGTGTCTTATTTAAGTTCATTTGATTTATTCCTGGGATCACTGCTTCAATTGGATCCTCCAAACTTGATATATTAACTTCATCTTTATTTAGTTCTTGTAACATACAATAAAGAGTTGTAGACTTACCTGAACCTGTTGGTCCATTTACGATTGTTAATCCAGTATTAACTTTCATAATATATTTTAATTTCTTTTTCTGGTTATCAGTTAAATTTAGCTTATCTATAGAATAGTTAAATACATTTCCATATAGAATTCTTATAACAGCCTTTTCTCCATGTACAATTGGTATTATAGATACTCTCAAATCATAATCTTTTTCACCATACCTAAATGTTATTTTTCCATCCTGTGGTTTTCTTTTTTCCGTTATATCTAAATTTGAACTTATTTTCATTTTCGATAAAATAGATATATACTCTTTATTCTCAAATATAAACATACTTCTTAATAACCCATCAATTCTAAATCTAACTAATATAGAGTCTTTATATGGTTCAAAATGTATATCAGAGGCTTTTAAATTTATAGCTTCTTTAAATACTTCATAATCAGCATCTTTTCTATTTCCTAGATATACAATTTTAAGTAAGTATTCAAGTTCCTCTTCACTTACCGTTACTACTTCAGCTTTTTTTCTAAATATAAACTCAAATTCATCTACTATAGTTTTCTTATGACTACTTGCATAAATATGAATTTCTTTCTTATTTTCTTTAAATGGAAATGCCATTATCTTTTTTGCTTTTTGTTCATTTATTTTTCTTACTACTGAAATATCTATACTTTTGATTAATTCACTTTTTACCATTTCTAAATCACCCTTAATAAAACTCTCCATTTCCATTTCTTTTATACCATTTTCTTTCAAATTATTATTTTTTGTAATTTTTAACAATTTTAAATTTATCTATAAAAAAAAGAACTTAGAATTTCTTCTAAGTTCTTTTTAATTAATATTTATAAAATTACAGTTTGTTATATCATCACTAACTAAAACTACGGTTCCATCAGAATATTTATACACATGCTCTGATTGTCCATTTGAATTACTTCCTACAAATAATATTTCACCAGCTTCATTAACTGATAACCCCTTTTCTGCATAAAGCACATTTGGAAAATCAAATAATAATCTTCTTACTACGCCATTATCTAGTTCATAAATAGAATAGCTATTATTTTTTACTCGTCCTAATAAGTATAGCTTATTATTAACAGACTGTATATCATTAATATCTATTACTTCTCTTGAAATTTCAGTTACATCTCCATTTACATTAATAACATTTAAAACTGTATCTTCTTCATAATGCTCCTCGACTAAAGCTAACCCATTATCTATATGTTTTAAAAACTTTACATATCCATTAGTTATTTTATAAAGATTCTCTTCTTTCTTAGTTTTTACATCATAAGTAAAAATACCAGTAATTTTCTCTTCAGTATCAACTCCATAATAAGCTAGTTTAGTATCTGTTATCCAATCAATAAACTGACCTGAAATTACAGCCTTATTTTCTAAAAGTATTTCTTTTTCACTTTTTAAATCCATAACTGCCGGCTCTAAATATTCATCATTTATAAAATAAAATACATAATTTCCTTCTGGGGAAATTTTTAAATTTGCTATTTTATTATGATCTATTTTTATATCATTAGAATTGTAATTTACATAAAAACTATTATCTTTATAAAATGTATATGTATTAGATTCCTCATTAAAGTTAGTTATTACCCTATCTTTTGTATCTATTTCTTCATATGTATTTTCTGAATTTAAATTAAAAGTTTCATAACTGGTGCTTTCATCTACAAAAGCACCTTTATTTAAGTTTATTTTACTTACTTCTTCTATGCTTTCATTATTACAACCTAGAAAAAATACAGTAGTAATCATAAGCTGAATTATAATCATTAATCTTTTAAATTTTCTTTTTGCCATTTACTTTTTTCCTCTTTATTAATACGCTTTACCACTACAAATAAACTCTGCATCTCCAATCATATAAATAGAAGTTCCCTCTAACTCTATTCTTAATTGCCCTCCTGGAACTCTAACATTGACTTTATCTTTAGTTAAATTTAATTTATTGCATATTACAACAGATGCTGAACACCCTGTTCCACATGAATAAGTTGCGCCTGCACCTCTTTCCCATGTCTTAACTAAAATATTCTCATCATCAATTACTTTAACAAAATTAACATTTGTACCTTCTTCAAAAAGCTCATATTTTTCTATATATTTACCTTCTGTAACATCATAATTTTCATCATCTACAAAAATAACTGTATGGGGAACACCTACTAATATAGATGAAGCTCTATAATTTTTGCCATTAACAACTATATCTTCATCTATTAATTTATCTTTATTCTTTAATGGTATCAATGAACCATCAAAAGATATCTCTCCCATATATACTTTTACTGTCTCAACTTTTCTATCACTATTTATCTTTAGCTCTAACTCTTTTACTCCATCTCCAGTTTCAACAGTAATTATTTCTTTATTTATAATATTATTTTCAAAAACATATTTTCCAAAACATCTAATGGCATTTCCACACATATTTGCAGCTGAACCATCACTATTTACTATTACCATTCTCACATCTGCTATATCTGATTTTCTAACTAAAACTATTCCATCAGCTCCAATACCAAATCTTCTATGACAAAGCTTTTTAGCTAAACTACTTTCTTGTCCAATATATTTATTATCTAAATCTAATAAAAAAATAAAATCATTTCCTGTACCATGCATTTTTATAAATTCCATAATTTTCTCCTCCATTTTACAACCGTTTTACTAATACATAAATTAATGATATACTTACTTTAATTAATACTAAAGAAAGGATGACATTTATGGCAATAGACGGTATCTACTTATATAGTTTAGTGCAAGATTTAAAAAAATCAATATTAAATTCTAAAATTGATAAAATAAATCAACCTGAAAAGGATGAAATAATAATAACATTAAGAAAAGAACGAAAAAACTTAAAACTTCTAATATCTGCATCACCAAAATATCCAAGGTTTAACTTAACTACAGTTGTTAAATCTAATCCACTTCAAGCACCAATGTTTACTATGGTTCTTAGAAAATATTTAATTGGTGGTAAAATTATAGATATTGTTCAACAAGAAGGAGATAGAATAGTTAAATTCTTAATTGAAGCTTCTGATGAACTAGGTTTTAATAGTATTTATACTTTAGTTGTTGAAATAATGGGAAGACACAGTAATATTACTCTTGTTAGAGAAAGAGATAATAAAATAATGGAATGTATAAAACATATAGCTCCTTCTATGAATAGTTATAGAGTTTTATATCCTGGGATAACTTATAAATATCCTCCTGAATCAACAAAAATTAATCCGTTCTCTTTTAATGATACCACTTTACAAGACTTTGTGAATAAAAATTCAGTAACTTTTAACAAAAATTTCTTTGTTTCTTGTTTTACCGGCATAAGTAAACCATTATCAGAGCATTTATTCATTGAATATAACAAACAATACACAGATTTTTCTGCAAGTAACATTCGTAATTTTATTAATAACTTTTTGAATACTCTTTTAGATAATGAAACATTTAAAATTTATAAAGATAAAAATGACGACTACGTAGACTTTTATGTTATACCACTAGTTCAATTGGAAGAAGAGTTTTCTTCTGAAGTATTAGAAGATATTCATGAGTTAATGGATAAATATTATTTAGAGAAGGATAAACAAGAACGTATTAAAGGCCGTTCTGTAAACTTACAAAAACTTGTTACAACAAATATAGATAGATGTATTAAAAAAGAAAATAAATTAAATGATCTTCTTAAAAAATGTGAAGATAAAGATGACTTTAAAATTAAAGGTGATTTATTAACATCATATATATACAGTATAAAAAAAGGTGATAAAGAATTTACTACAGTTAATTTCTTTAGTGAAGATGGTGAAGAAATCACAATTCCTTTAGATGAAAATAAAACACCATCTGAAAATGTTCAAAGTTATTACAAAAAATATAACAAACTAAAAAAATCTGAAGAATCAGCTATAGAGCAACTTGAAAAAAATGATGAAGAATTGCAATATCTATATTCTGTATTAACTAATATAGAAAATTGTGAAAGTTATACAGAAATTGATGATATAAAAGAAGAATTGATTTCTACAGGATATGTAAGAAAAAGAAAAGCTAATGGAAAAAATTCAAAAAAATCTAAAGCTTCAAAGCCACTACACTATATTTCTTCAGATGGTATAGATATTTTTGTTGGTAAGAATAATATTCAAAACGATTATCTTTCTTTAAAGTTTGCAAATAAAAACTTTATGTGGCTTCATACAAAAAATATACCTGGTTCACACGTTATTATCTGTTCAAATGATGTTCCAGACAATACATTAGTAGAAGGAGCTACTTTAGCTGCATATTATAGTAAAGCTAAAGATTCTTCAAAAGTTCCAGTTGATTATACTTTAGTTAAAAATCTAAAAAAACCAAATGGAGCAAATCCTGGAATGGTTATTTACCATACTAACTATACAATGTATGTAGAACCTTCTGAATTTAACAATTTAAATATGGAGAAAAAATAATATAAAAATATGGTGAAATTGCTCTTCAATTTCACCATATTTATTTTAATTTCTTAATTTCTTAATTTCTTAATTATACTAAATGTGGTTAACAACCATATCCCCATGATTCTTTATCTTTTCATTATCAAAATATTGATAATAATAACATTTTAACTTACCATTATATAATTTTCTGTTTTTAGTAGCCTTTCTTCCAAATGGTGTTTCAAAGCCTTCATATGAAGTTAAAATATTAAAATCCCAAGTATCTAACTTTCTCTTGTTCATTCCTAAATACTTATAAAGTTCTTCAACCTCTTTTTTCTCTCCTAATCTTTCTCCATATGGAGGATTAGTTATAATAAAGGCATTTTTCTCACTGCTTGAGAATTGTTTAAAGTCTCTCTTTTGGAATTCAATATATTTAGCAACTCCAGCTTTTTGAGAATTACTTCTTGCAATTTTAAGCATTCTTCCATCTATATCATAACCTATAAGCTTTATATCCTTATTCTTTATAGATCTTTCTGCTCCTTCTTTAACTTGCTCATAAATATCTGAACCTATAGTTGGCCATGTTTCTGATACAAAGTTTCTGAAAAGCCCCGGAGCTATATTTTGCATTATCATAGCTGCTTCTATTAATATAGTCCCTGATCCACAGAAAGGATCAACTAAAGTATAATCTTCTTTCCATCTAGAAATTAAAACTAAAGCAGCTGCTAAAGTTTCTTTTAATGGTGCTATACCGGCTTCTTCTCTATATCCTCTTTTATGTAATCCTACACCACTAGTATCAATAGATAATGTTACTACATCCTTTAATATTGATACTTCAATTTTATAAACTGGACCATCTTCACTAAAGTGAGTTACTCCATAATCTTCGCTCATGCTTGTTACTATTGCTTTTTTAACAATTGATTGGCAATCTGGTACACTGAAAAGAGTTGATTTAACAGATTTACCTACTACATGCATCACTCCATCCTGTGGAATAATTTCACTCCATTTAACTTTTTTAGTTCCTTGGAAAAGCTCTTCAAAACTTCTTGCTTCAAATTCTGCCATCTTTATAAATACTCTATCTGCTGTTCTTAAATGTACATTAGCAATGGCAATATCCATTTCATCTCCTTCAAAATGTACTTTACCATTTTCAACTTTTAGATCTTCATAGCCTAATGCTTTAAGTTCTTTTGCCGTAATTCCTTCTAATCCAAAAGTAGTTGTTGCTACTAAATTATATTCCATTGTTTATTGTCTCCTTTTATGATTCGTATATTTTAACTGAATCATTTCCGTCTATTTCCTTTATTTCTACTGCTACTATTTCTGTCTTTGATGTTGGTATATTTTTACCAACATAATCTGCTCTAATTGGCAGTTCTTTATGACCTCTATCAATAAGAACTGCAAGTTGAATTGATAGTGGTCTTCCTCCGTCTATAATAGCTTCAATAGCTGCTCTAACTGTTCTACAAGTAAATAATACATCATCTACTAGTATAACCTTTTTGCCCTTTACTTCAACTCCTAAATCAACAGAATTTAATTTAGGACTTTCTTTAATTTCTGTAATGTCATCTCTATAAAGGCTTATATCAACATATCCAACTTCAACAGAAACACCTTCTATTTTCTCAATATTTTCGGCTATTCTCTTAGCTAATGGATATCCTCTTCTCTTTATTCCTATTAATACTATATTTTCTACACCTTTATTTTTTTCAATAATTTCATGAGAAATTCTAATTAAACTTCTTCTAATTGCATTATCATCTAATAAGTTAGCTTTTAATTTCATAAATATAAACTCCTTACATTTTTCTTAATTTTTCTAATAATTCTTTGAAATAATTAGGTAATTCAGATGTAAACTCCATATACTCCTTAGTTCTAGGATGTATAAAACCTAAAGTCTTAGCGTGAAGCGCTTGCCCTTCTATGTTAAACTTCTGTCTTTTATAGCCATAAACTAAATCACCAACTAAAGGATGACCTATAGATGCCATATGTACCCTAATTTGATGTGTTCTTCCCGTTTCTAAAGTACATTTAACAAGTGATACGCCCTTATTATACTGTTCTAACACTTCATAATGTGTTACTGCTCTTTTTCCATCAGAGTTAATTGCCATTTTTATTCTTTCTTTTTTATCTCTGCTAATAGGCTTATCAATAGTACCACTTACTTTGCTAAATTTCCCTTCTACTAAGGCATAATATTCTCTCTTTATTGAATGTTCTTTAAATTGAGCTGCCAAATCATTATGTGCTTCATCATTTTTTGCAATTACAAGGATTCCAGAAGTATCTTTATCTATTCTATGTACAATTCCAGGTCTTATAACACCATTGATTCCCGATAAATCACTACAATGGTGTAATATACCATTTACTAAAGTTCCAGTATAATTTCCTGGAGCAGGATGAACTACTATACCTTTTTCCTTATTAACAACTAATACATCTTCATCTTCATAAACAATATCTAAATTCATTTCTTCTGCAGAAACATTAAGCTCAACTGGTTCTGGAACTTCTACTTCAATAAAGTCACCTTTTTTAAGCTTATAATTACTCTTAATTACTTTACCATTAGCTTTAACCTTTTTTTCATCTATTAACCCTTGAACAAATGATCTTGACTTACCTTCTATCATTGTTGATAAATATTTATCTATTCTTTGCCCTTCTTCTTCACTATTAATATTAAAATTTAAATTTTCCATATATTTTACTCCGTTTATTTATATTCTTATAGTATACTCATTAGAGATTCTAGGAGAATCAGTTTCTTTTGACATTATAATATATAAATAAATCATTCTCAATAGTAGTGTTAAGCATAAAAGCAAATAAATTAACTAAAGGAGACCAAAATCTCGGCCTCCTATATGTATTAGTTATTTGAATAAAATCTTTTTACAGCATCTATATCATCGTTTAGGTCTTCAACCTTAAACTCTTCCTTTTCCCCTGCATTATAAATCTCTGCTTCTTTTTCATGTAATTCATATTGTTCAACTGGTTGTGCTACATTATAATTTTTTGTTAAATCTTTTTCTAATTCATCAAAAGTCTGAAGCTGAGTATTCATAAAACCTCTAAACTTAGCTCTAAATTTTATAAATTCTTCTTTTACTCTCTCATATTCGTCATTTATAGCTACAACATCACCATGTGCTTTATCTAATATTCTTTGAGCAGTTTCATTTGCATTGCTAATAATTAATTCAGCTTGCTTTTCTGAGCTTTCCTTAGCTTGATCAGCTGCATTTTGTGCTAATAATAAAGTATTTTGTATAGTTGCCTCTAGTTTTTCATAATGCTCAAGCTTTTCATTTACTCTGCTTAAGCTTTCCTTTAATCTAGCATTCTCTTTATAAACCTCTTCAAAGCTTTCAACAACTTCATCTAGGAATTCATCTACTTCTTCAACAGAATACCCTCTTATTCCTTTTTTAAATTCCTTATTGTTTATATCTATAGGAGCTAATTTCATTCCATCCACCTCTTCTATATAAATTTGTTCATTTTAACTTTATATCTTCCACTTTTTGTATTCCCAACAATTTCCCCTATTATAAATTTTCCTACCCCAGAAATCGTTATTCTTTGGCCATCTTTTATTTCTTTACTTTTATCTATAGATTTAGAATAATCTATTAGTACTTTACCACTATCAATAATCTCGACAGCTTTTCCCCTAGATATATTAGCTAATTTAGCAACTATATTATCTAATCTAAGTGAAGGAACTATTATCATACCTTCTAAAAAGTTGCTCTTCGGCAAATTATCTTCCTGTATCTCTTGTATTGATACAGGTGCTCTACCTACACTCCTTAGTTCATATAAAATATAGTCTGCTACTTCTTCATATATAGGAACTATTGCATAATCATCAATTACTCGTAAATCTCCAAGTTTTTCTCTTTCTATTCCTAAGGCCATAATAGCACCCAAATAATCTTTATGTGAAAGATTACTAAATTTAGACTTATTGGTAATCTTAATAATTCTATATGGAAAAGGAGTAGAATAAATATTATTAAATGCTAATATTCTTCTATCGCATTCTTCAAAAGCACCTTTTGCCTCTACTAAAAAATTATTCGCATTAAAGTTCTTAGTAAAATAAATCCAAATATTAGGCTTGCAAAAAAACTTAGTGAACGTTGGTATACCTTTATTATAAGCTAGGCTCATACATTGATAAACTTTTATAACATCTTCAGTATCTTCTTTTAAAAAATTTTTTAAAACATCTTCTTTTGATAACATTTTATAATAATATACCACTAATAAAATTTAATACTATGATAGCTAATAGTGGTGCAAAGTCTATCATCATATTTCCAAACAGTTTTTCTTGTAGCATTCTAAATGGTGTCAAAATTGGATTATTAAAAGATACTAAAATTTTATAAAAACTACTTTCTCTAATATCAGGTACGTAAGAAAGTATTACTTCTGCTAAAATACTTATGTCTAATAAAGTAAATAATAAATATAAAAAACTACTTATGATTCCTATTGGAATCACCTCCTATTTATTCCAGTTAAATAGTGCTTTTGAACTTATTTCACTTCTTAACTCATTGCTAACTTCCACATTAGATGGTGAAAGTAAATATACTCTTTGCTCAACTTCTTGAAGCTGTGCTCCTAATACACAACATGCTCCACTAATAAAATCTACTAATCTTTGAGCTGTTTTTGTTTCCATTGCAGTTGTATTAACCACAACTATTTTTCTATTTTTTATAGCATCTGAAATTTCTCTTGCTTCATCATATGATCCTGGTTTAACAACCATAACTTTAGCACATGCTGAATTATGAATATTAACCACTTTATTACCTCTTTGCTTCGAAATTATAGGTTCCACTTCTTCAACCTCTTCTTCTTCTTCAACTTCTTCTAAATCTTCGAAATCCTCATCATCATATTCTCCAAGACCTATTATTTCTTTAAACTTCCCAAACATATTACTCATTTTATTACATCCTCCTATTTTTCTCTTAATCCAAATATACCGGAACCAATCCTAACTAAATTAGCACCTTCTTGAATTGCAATTTTATAATCATTTGTCATTCCCATGGATAAAATCTCCATAGATATATTTTTAAACTCTCTTTCCTTTAATGTATCAAAGATTTGTTTTGTTCTACTAAAATAATATCTATTTTCTTCCTCATTACCTTTAGGTATTATAACCATAATTCCTTTAGCCTTTACATGCTTACACTTTTCAATAGCAGAAAGCATATTCTCTAATTCTTCTTCATATATCCCGCTTTTACTCTCTTCTCTACCTATATTTATTTGAATAAGTACACTAGCACATAAATTGTTTTTACCAAATTCATTCTCTATTTTCTCTAATAGTTTTATACTGGATAAAGAATGTATTAAGTAAACATTATTCACTAAATACTTAACTTTATTAGTTTGAAGTTTACCTATAAAATGCCATCTTATATCATTTGGCAACATTTCTTTCTTATAGATTAGCTCCTGAACCTTATTCTCTCCAAAGTCTCTTTGTCCAATATTGTATGACTCAATTATCATTTCTACTGGCTTAGTCTTAGATACGGCTACTAAAGTAACATCATTAGGTATATCCTTTAAAATTTCCATTGTTTTTTCTGCAATACTAATATTGATCCCTCCTTTGAAAGAGTTAATTGTCTACATAGATTATTATTCTTCAAAAGTATAAAATTCCCTTCTACCCTCCCTTTTAATTATAACATTTTTCTAGAAATTTTTTAATACTTTTTTTAATTTAATTATCTGCTCTCTCCATAAATTTTGGTTCTATTGATTTCTTTGCTTCTGGTAATATAATTTCATCAAACTTTTCTATAGTTATATTTAACTTTCTAATTATTAATCGATTTATATAACTACCTTCTGTTAATAATGAAGCTTCCAATTGATCTGGATCTCCTATAGCATAAAATTTAAAGGGACTACCCTCCATCTCATTTGCATTTTCCTCAAACCTTATAAATGCCCATGCGCATACAAGCCCTGTAGTGTTTAAAATTCTATAATTATTAATAGCTATTCCTTCTGCTCCTGCAGTTCTTAAATCATTAAGAACCATTGCTGCATCTGCTGAATGTAGCGTTCTTCTATCTACTTCTAATTGATCATCTTTATTTACATCATATTCTCCATCATAAATAGTTAAAATTATACCAGGCCCCTTAATTTCAACTGTACCTGCAAGATCTGCATAAGAAGATAATTGTTCTTTCATATGCTCAATTACCCTTTCATTATTTTCATCATCATCTTCATCATTAATATCAAGACTTGAAATTTTTTTAGATAATTCATAATTATCATCACTTAATGCAGTTATCTCATCGTACAACTTATTTCTCTCTTCTATAGCATCCTTATATTCAATTGAATTCAAATTAAGAAAACCAGTAGTTTCATTTATCCCTATATTAGTCACAATTAAAAATCCAAGTAATATTGTGGCAATTAAAATAAAAAACTTATTTCTATAGTTTTTCACCTAATCACCTCTTTGCCTATTCTTATATTTTTCCAATAAAATTCTTCTAATTGATCCAAAGTTGTCAAATATCCTTCCACCAAATACAATTACAGCTGCAATATATATAGGAATTCCTAATTTATCACCTAAATAAGCAAGAGCTGCTGCAAGTAATGCATTTCCAAAAAAACCTGATATAAATATATCTGGCTTAAAATTTTTGTTAAGTGTTGCTCTAAATGCACCAAATACGGAATCCAAACATGCCAGTATTGCCACAGACATATAAGGAGAAAACTTTTCTGGTATATTTACATCAAATATTAATCCTAAAAGAACCCCTAATAATAAACCAATAAATGCTATCACAATTCTTCCTCCTTTATTGAACTGGCTTTATATATTCATATCTTAACGATTGTGTTGTTTTAACTATTGTTATATCATCCATTTGCTTAACATCGCTACTATAACTTTTTAAAGCACCATAATCTAATACTCCTGGAAAGTTTACTGCAAGATTCAACTTATTTTTATCTCCTATTGCTTTTATAACAATCTCACTATTTGGATCTACTCTCCCTGCTGAGCCAATAGAAATTGAACTTCCAGCCATTTTTATTCCTGTTTGCGGCGTAATCCTCATCTCATTTATTGAAATTGCCTCTGCCCCAGCATACCATAAAGAGTTTATTAAATTTATAATTTCCTCTTCACTTACAGTATTTACAGTTTGAGTCCCATTTGTCCCAAAAACTGAATTTTTAAGTGCTAATGTTATTACAACTCCAGGCCCCTTAACATCTAAAAGACCTATTTGCATTCTTGCATTATCAAGTTGCTTTTTTATTTCTCCTTCAATTTCCCCTTCCTTTGCTGCTGCATCTTCAAGTTGTTTTAATTCTTCAGATAATATTTCATTATTTTTTTGAAGATCTTCTTTTTCTTTTTTTAAAATCTCTATTTCTGATAATATATCTGCACTATCATAATCTATATCTCCACTATTAGCTACACTTAATTGTTTAAATTGATATGTTAATAAAAATCCTAAAAATGCACATACTACCGCTACAACTAATTGAGATAATACTTTTTTCATACTTTACCTCCTATTCCATTGGTTCTATATCTACATCAGCTTCTAACTCATCTTCTGTTGTACTATGCTCCTCTATTACCTCATCTTCTGTTATGCCACCTTCTATTATACCTTCTTCTTCACTAGATTGTTCTTTTACTTCTTCAATCTTTACTACAGGTGATCCATTGAAACTAACATTTATATATCCTTTTGCAATGTTTATATTATCAGATAACATAATTCTATATACATTTTCCATTTTATTATATAAGTCACTATCATCACCAAAGAATATCTCTACATTACCAATATAACCAATAATATTAACTATATTGCTTATATCTAAACTTGAAAGATATATAGACTCTCTATTCTTGGAAATAAACGGATAAAAATTCGATAAAATATTTTTATATGAATTAAACTCATCAACTCTACTTTCATCATCTTTAGCACTAAGATCAATTCCCTTAACTTCAACTAAATTTCTTCCCTCAATATTATCTACTTCTTCTAATACTTCTAAATCATTGTTAATAATTAATAATTCAACACCATTATCAATATAATACACAGGGGCTTCCTCTGTAATATCTATTTCTAATGTATTTATGCCTTTTCTTTTAACCTCAACAGTGCTTACATATCTATTTTTTAAAATCTCCTCTTTTATCTCCTTTTGATTTACTGTAAATATATTCAATCCTATTCTATCGCTAACCTCACTTAAAATAACCTCATCTGCAATTGTAACATTTCCTTTTACCGCAATAGATTTAATATTAAATATTGGAGCCTTTGTAATAAAAATAAATACTCCCACAACAACCACTATTGTCATTAATATTAATTTTTTTATTAATTTTTTTCTTTTTTTTGCTTTTATAAACATTTTTACATCTTTCATTAGCTACCTTATTCCTTTTTAATTTCTATCTTTTACTATAATTTTACCATAAAACTTGTAATTTTTTATAATTATTTTACATTATTCTTTTTATATTGTACACAAAAATTAAGAGCCTCCTATAAAAGAAGCTCTTAAAACCTTTTAAACTATTTTCTTTTCAACTTGCCTTGATATATTTAACAATATTCCCATTGCCGTCAAATTTATTACAAGGGAGGTTCCACCATAACTAATAAACGGCATAGGCACTCCAGTAACAGGCATAGAACCAGTAACAACCGCTATATTAATAATAGCTTGAACTGCTATTATAGATGTAATACCCATAGCTAAAAGTTTACCATAAGTATCCTTAGCATTCATAGCAACCCTAACACCTCTCCATATAAATATTAAGAATAGACTTATAATAACCAAACATCCAATTAATCCTAGCTCTTCTCCTATTATAGAAAAGATAAAATCATTGTGAGGTTCAGGCATATATAAGGTCTTTTGTCTTGATTGCCCAAGACCTAATCCTGTAAGTCCACCTGAGCCTAGTGCTAAGAAAGATTGTATTAACTGATATCCTGCATCAGCTGCATCTTTCCATGGATCTATAAAGTTTAACATTCTTTCTCTTCTATAGTCAGAGCTAAAAATAAAGAATATCGCTAAAGTCAACATTGCTGGCATAATTATCCCAAACAAATGCTTAATTTTACCTCCTGCTACAAAAAGCATTATAAAGGTAACTATCATAATAATAGAAGCTATACTCATATTATGTTCTGCTAAAATAAGAGCTGCAAAGAAACCTGCTACACATAAATAAGGTACTAATCCATGCCAAAAATCTTTAATCTTATCTCCCTTAACATCTATACTAAGTGCTAAAAACATTACAACAGCATACTTTGTTAATTCTGATGGTTGAAAAGATAATGGACCTAATGAAATCCATCTTTTTGCACCATTAATTGCTGGAAAGAAAAATACAGCAATTAATAGTGGTATTGTTAATAAAAGTAATTTTGGTGTTATCTTCTTCAACTTATGATAATCTATAGACATCATTACAGTCATTGATATTACACCTATTATTGCCCAAATCAATTGCCTTTTAAAGAAATACATACTATCGTTATTATGAAACATAGCATAAAAAGAACTTGTTGAGTATACCATAACAACTCCTATTGATAATAGTATACATAAGGTATAAAATATACCGTAATCAATTTGCCCCATTTCTTTTTTTTCTTTGGGCTTATAAAAACTCATAGACATTCCTCCAATTTAATTACTAAATTGCAAAAAACCCTATTATACATAAAACTACTGTTATTATTGAAAATACTGTAACTATTTTTACTTCATTCCATCCACATTGCTCAAAATGATGGTGGATTGGAGCCATTTTAAATACTCTTTTTCCAGTTAATTTAAAGGAAGTAACTTGTATTATTACTGATAAAGCTTCTACA
Source organism: uncultured Clostridium sp. (assembly GCA_900543325.1). GTDB lineage: Bacteria > Bacillota > Clostridia > Clostridiales > Clostridiaceae > Clostridium. Next base: position 19,782 of record UQQU01000038.1, read on the forward strand.
ACATAAATTCCTCCAACTATTACTATTAATAGAGGATAACCACTTATTATTGCTATTGTAGTAATAGCTCCACCAATTGCTAAAGATCCTGTATCTCCCATAAACACCTTTGCAGGATATGCATTGAATTTTAAGAAACCAATTAAACCTGCTATTAACGCAACTGAAAATATAGTTAATGAGTAATCTTTAATTATAAATGTTAAAACTCCAAAAAATGTTAAAACTAAAACTGATACTGTTGATGCTAATCCATCTAATCCATCTGTTAAATTAACAGCATTTGTCATAGCTGCATAAACAAATATAACAAATGGAACATATAACACACCTAAAGGAAGCTTAAAGCTAGTAAATGGTATTATAATATCATGAGGTAAATTTACATAGCTATAGTAACCAAATGCTCCTGAAACAATTAATAATAGAAGCATTTTTTGCCACGCCTTTAATCCTTCACTTTGCTTTTTTAATATCTTTAAAAGATCATCTAAAAATCCAATAAATCCAAATGCAATAAGTGAGTATAGTGCTACCATTCCTTTTTCACTAAAACTATCACTCATAATAAACATTACTATTGTTGTTGAAAGAATAAACATTACTCCTCCCATTGTAGGAGTACCTGCTTTCTTTAAATGACTTTTAGGACCTTCTTCTCTAATGTTTTGACCAAACTTTAATCTTCTTAAAAGTGGTATTGTAATTGGGCCAAGTATTAAAGCTATAATAACCCCTATTACAAAAGTTAATATTAATATTTTTGTTATCTCTCCTGGTAATATGTTCATAGTACTATCCCCCATCTTTTACTGCTATAATTAGCAGTTCACCTCCTTCGTTGAATTACATCTCTTCTAATTTTTTAACAACATCTTCTAGTTTAACACCTCTGGATGCCTTAATTAATACTACGTCATCTAGTTTAACAATATTTTTCAATTCTTTTATGCATTCCTCTTTAGTGTTATACATGATTATATTATCATTGTTAAATCCATCTTTAAAGTTTTTAATATATCTACCTATAACTATTAAGATATCAACTTTATCTTTTGCATATTCTCCTACTTCAAAATGAGCTCTTTCTGATTCATCTCCTAACTCGTACATATCACCTAAAATTGCAACCTTTCTACAATTTTTATAAGCTGAAAGTACATCTAAAGAAGATCTCATTGAATCAGGACTTGCATTATAGCAATCATTTATTATTGTAAGCCCTTCTTTTTTTATTACTTGTAATCTCATTGAAGTAGCTTCTAAATTTTCAAGTCCTTTAACCATTTGTTTAAAAGAAACATTTAAACACTTTGCAACTTCAATTGCAAGCATTGTATTTAATACATTATGCTTACCTGCCATTGGTAGATTAAATACAGCTTCTTCACCAAAAGCATGAGCTAAAAACTCTGTTTCCTCTTCTCTTAATATAATATTAGATGCGTAAACATCATATTCATGATTATAACCAATTTTTTTAACTTTAAATACATTTGATGAAATATTTTGTAATAGTTTATCTTCAGCATTAACAATTAATGTATTTTCTTTATTAAAGAAAGTACAAATTTCCATTTTTGCTTTTAAAATATTTTCTTGTGTCTTTAAGTTTTCTATATGTGATAATCCAATATTAGTTATAACAGCTACATTAGGTCTAGCAACACTTGCAAGTAATTCTATCTCCCCTAAAGAACTCATTCCCATTTCTAATACAGCCACATCAAACTCTGAAGTTAGCTCTAATATCATAAGTGGTAGTCCTATATCATTATTGAAATTCCCTTTTGTCTTAAATACTTTATACTTATCACTTAAAAGAGCTGCTATTAAATCTTTAGTTGATGTTTTTCCTGTTGAACCAGTAACCCCAACAACCTTAAGACCTAATTTCTCTCTATAAAATTTAGCTAAATTTAATAATGCTTCTCTTGTGTCTTTTACTTTTATTATAGTACCTTTATTTTGTACTTCTTTTAAGTCAAATTTAACTTCATCTATTATTACAATAGATGCTCCATTTTCTAAAGCCTTTACTACGAAATCATTTCCATTAAAATTAGCTCCCTTAATTGCTAAGAAGACATTATTTTTTTCTATTTTTCTTGTATCAATACATAACTTATTAAAATTGATCTCTTCCTTTTGTACAATAACTTCTCCCTCTATTGCATTTAGCATTTCCTTAAAAGTCATTTCCATAATAATCACTCTACCTTCATCTTTTAAATATTATTTTTCTATTTACTAAGTATGCTTCTTTTAATTATAGACACTCAAATATCTTCTTATACTAAAAGAAAATATTTCATCTATACATAAATTTAGCATGTGAATTTACCACATGCTAAAAAATAAAACTCTTAATCTCCATACTCAGCACTTAATGTTAACTTTACAGTAGTACCTTCTGAAATTAGTTCCCCACTAGGAATATTTTGATTTATTACTACTCCATCTCCTTGAAGCGTATATTTTATTCCTAAACCTTCTAAAAGCTCTACAGCTGATTCTTTTGAGTAACCTCTTACATCAGGCATGATAACATCTTTATTATAAGTTGCATTTTCATCTGTGTAAAGATTTATTGTAGAACCTTCCTTTATAGTATATCCTGGATAAGGTTGCATATTTGTTATTGTTTCCCCATCCCCTTCTACAGTACACTCTAAATTATATTCTTTTAGTAACTTTTTAGCTTCTGAAACTGATAATCCCCTTAACTCTGGAATAACTATATCTTTTAATATTACATTTTCATCTTGTGAAAACTCACTATCTAAATAATTAAATATATCCTCTAATAAGATTTTACCTAAAGGAGCTGTTACTGTACCAGCATAGTATGCACCATTACTTGGCTCATCTATACTTAAAAATACAGTTATTTGAGGATTTTCAACTGTTGCAAATCCTGCCATAGATGATATATACTTTCCTGATTCATAAGATCCTGTTAAAGGATTAACCTTTTGTGCAGTACCTGTTTTAGCTCCAATATGATATCCTTCTATATAAGCTTTATTAGATCCACCTTGATTTACTGTTCTTTCTAAATAATCTCTTAAAGTAGCAGCTGTCTCTTCAGAAATTACATTTTCTGTAGTCTTTGGTTCAAATACTTCATCAACTATTGTATTTCCATTACTATCTACATGACTAATAGATTTCATTATATGGGGTTGTATCAATGTTCCACCATTAACTATTGCATTGAATGCTGTCATATATTGAACAGCATTAACTGTATTTGTTTGACCGAAAGATATTGTTGCAAGGTCAGCATCATTCATATTCTCTGCTGATTTTATTATTCCCCTTGCTTCTCCTGGTAAATCGACTCCAGAAACTTGTCCGAATCCAAATTTTTTAATATATTCAACAAGTTTTTCTGCACCAATTTTTTCTCCCAATTTCATAAACCCAACGTTACATGAATTTTGAAGAATTTCAGGCAAGATTTGACTTCCATGTCCTGATCTTTTCCAACAATGAATAGTATGTGGTCCTACTTGTAAACTACCCCCACACTCAAAAGTATCGGATTCTGAAACTAATCCTTCCTCTATAGCTGTTGACATAGTAATTACCTTAAATATTGATCCTGGTTCAAATGTATCATTAACCAAACTATTTCTCCACATCTTTTGAAGTTTTTCAGCATCAGTTTCACCTGTGAAATCTTCATATCCTTCAAATGGATTATTAGGATCAAAGTCTGGTTCGTTAACCATAGCTAATATCTCTCCATTTTGTGGATTCATTATAAGTATAGAAACTCTTTTTGCTTTATTATCAACAAGACCTTTTTCAGCTACTTTTTCAGCTATAGCTTGTAAATTTTTATCTATAGTTAATGTTACATCTTTACCATCAATAGGTGCAGTAAAATTTGATATTGTATAATCTAAGGCCTCGCTATTTCTATCTAACTCAGTAATCCTTATTCCTGGAACCCCTGAAAGATATTCATTATATTGAAGTTCTACACCTGTTAATCCTTGTCCATCACTATTTGTACTTCCTAATACATGTGATAAGAATTGTCCTTCTGGATAATATCTTTGAGTATCTGGAGATACTATAACACCTTGAATATTTAACTCATTAACTTTATCAGCCAAGTCCTTATCTATTCTTCTTACTAAAGTAGCTGAACCTGCATCACTACCATTTGCAAGCTTAGTTTCAAGTTTCTCCTTAACTTTAGTAGTATCCATATCTACTGCTTCTGCAATTAAAGGTGCAATATCATCAGTGGTCTTTTCATTCTTCTTTAAATATTGTCTAATAGAATTCAAGTCAAAATCTATTCTGTAAACATTAGCTGACACAGCTAATTCATTACCATTTCTATCCAAAATTCTACCTCTTCTTGCATCTATTCTAACTTCACTTGTCCATTGCTCTTCGGCTCTACTAGAGTAATCTTCTCTTTTAACAATCATAATATAGGATAACCTAATAATTAGCAAGGCAAACACAGCAGTAATAAACCATAGAGCCAACACCATCCTTTTACGCATGACTGCTCTATCCTTAAACCCTTTCTTATTCATATTAAATTCCTCCAAGGAACACTTAATTAATGAATAATTAGAGTTTAAAATACTACTAAGATATACCTTGCGTCTACATTTCTATAAATTATCCATTAATTAAATGCTGCTATAATTTTTTGTAGTAAACCACTCTTCTTGCTTTCCTCATTTTTTAAATGTGAAAAGTATTCTTTTGACATATCAATACTTATAGTACTTTCAGAACTTGGATAAACCATCCCTAATTCATTTTCTGCTGTGCTTTTTATTTTATCGAATGATGCAAACTTTAGCATATCTACATTAATTGCTGCATTTACATCCTCTTCTTCTTTCATATTACCTTCTAAAATTAATAATTGCTTTTGAAGATCATGTATCTTTCCATCTAGATATAAAGTTGTAGCTCCTAATGCAAACATAACTGTAGCAATTGTTAAGCCACTAACTAAAAGATTTTTTCTCTTTTGATAAGCTTGTCGTTCTCTCTCTTTTCTTTGTATATCTCTTTTTTTATCTTGTTCCTTAACTTTTCTCTCTGGTGCTAAAGCTGTATTTCCTCTTATATAATCATATTCCCTAACTCCCATTTTATTCACATCCCTGCCAATTTTCATAATATTTATATTTTTTCTACTACTCTTAATTTTGCACTTCTACTTCTTGGATTCATTTCAACTTCTTCTTTTGAAGGCTCTATTGCTTTTCTTGTTATAACTTTTACTTTTGCTTTTTCTCCACAAACACAAATTGGAAATTCCTTTGGACATCTACAAGATACGGCTAAATCTCTAAATTTATTTTTAACTATTCTATCCTCTAAGGAATGGAAAGTGATTATAGCCATTCTTCCACCTTTATTTAGTTTATTAACACCATCTTCTATTGCTTTATTTAGAATTGATAATTCACTATTTACCTCAATTCTAATAGCTTGAAAAGTTCTTTTTGCTGGGTGAGGACCTTCTCTTCTCGCCTTTGCTGGAATTGCATCTTTTATTATGTCAACTAGCTCTAATGTAGTTTCTATATTTTTTTCACTTCTTCTAGTTACAATAAAATTAGCTATTCTCTTAGCAAACTTCTCTTCACCATAATCTCTTATGATTCTATATAGTTCTTCTTCACTATACTCGTTAACAACTTCATAGGCAGAAAAACTATTTTCTCTATTCATTCTCATATCCAAAGGCGCATCTTTCATATAACTAAAGCCTCTTTCACCTTCATCTAATTGATAGGAGGAAACTCCTAAGTCCATTAGAATACCATCTACTTTTTCAATTTCAAGTTCTTCTAAGATTGCTCCTATATTATGAAAATTGTTATGTACAAAAGTAACATTTGAATAATTCTGTAACCTTTTACCTGCTGCCTTTAATGCATCTTTATCTTGGTCTATACCTATAAGTCTTCCTTCAGTTGATAATCTTTTTAGAATCTCAGAAGAATGACCTGCTCCTCCTAATGTACCATCAACATAAATACCATTTTCTTTAATATTAAGTGCTTCTAAACATTCATTCAGTAAAACTGATATGTGATTAAATTCCATTCTTTCTAACTCCTTATATTCCTAAATCTCCCATTTTTTCAGCAATTGAATTAAAATCTATATTCGACTCATTATATTCTTGCCATTTTTCCTTGCTCCATATCTCTACTCTGGTTAAGGCTCCTATACTTACTATATCCTTTTCTATCCTTGCATATTCTTTTAGGTTTAATGGAATTAATCCTCTTCCTTGTTTGTCAGTTTCCACTTCACATGCACCTGAAAAGATAAATCTTACAAATGCTCGTGCATCTTTATTAGTAAGTGGTAACTTTTTAAGTTTTTCCTCAAGTATTTTCCATTCGTTTTCCGGGTAAGCGTAAAGACATCCATCAAGTCCTTTAGTAATTACGAACCTTTCCCCTAGTCCATCCCTTAATTTTGCTGGTACAATCATTCTATTTTTGCTATCCAAACTATGTGAATATTCGCCAATAAACATTTTGCCCCTCCATTAAGTAATACTAAACCACTTTTAACCACTTTACACCACTATATATATATTCTATAAAATTATTCCCTTTCCTTCAAGATATATTTACTTAAAATAGTATTTTTTTATTATGCTAAACATAGAAAAATCAACAGTTTCACCCATTTTAAAGCATAAGTAATAGCACCCTCTATATTTATTCCATTTTATGGAAATAATTGGCGATATTAGTCTTTTTTTCTTTTTATTTGTTGGATATTTTTTTCATAAAAATAGGAACTGCTAAAACAGTTCCTATTTTATAAATATCTATTATACATTAAATCTGAAGTTTACTACATCTCCATCTTTCATTACATATTCTTTACCTTCAAGTCTGTATAATCCTTTTTCTTTTGCTGCTGCTTCTGAACCACATTCAACTAAATCATCATAAGCTACAACTTCAGCTCTTATAAATCCTCTCTCAATATCAGAGTGAATTTTACCTGCTGCTGCTGGAGCCTTAGTTCCTTCTTTTATAGTCCACGCTCTAACTTCTTGAACACCAGCTGTTAAATAACTTATTAAACCTAATAATCTATAAGATGCTCTTATTAGCTTATCTAACCCTGATTCTTCTATTCCATACTCTTCTAGCATTTCAGCCTTTTCTTCTTCATCTAATCCTGATAATTCTTCTTCAAGCTTAGCACATACAACAACCACTCCTGAATTTTCATTTGCTGCATATTCCTTAACCATCTTAACATATTTATTTTCAAGATTTCCACTCATCATATCATCTTCTGATATATTACAAGAATATAATACTGGCTTAGAAGTAATCATGAATAAAGACTTAACAAAAGCTTCTTCATCTTCATTTAATTCTAATGTTCTAATTGGTTTATTAGCTTCTAAATGAGCTTTAACCTTTTCCATTATTTCATATTCTGCTTTAGCTTTTTTATCGCCAGATCTAGCAAGTTTTACTCCTTTTTCCATTCTTCTTTCTAAAACTTCTAAATCTGCAAATATAAGCTCTAAGTTAATCGTTTCTATATCTCTAATTGGATCTACTGAACCTTCAACGTGAACTACATTTTCATCTTCAAAACATCTAACTGCATGTACTATAGCTTCAACTTCTCTGATATGTGATAAGAATTTATTTCCTAATCCTTCACCTTTTGAAGCTCCTTTAACTAATCCTGCAATATCATAAAATTCTACAGCAGTATAAACTTTTCTTTTTGTACCATACATTTTTTCTAATACGTCTAATCTCTTATCTGGTACACTAACAACACCTACGTTTGGTTCTATTGTACAGAATGGGTAGTTTGCTGATTCTGCTCCTGCCTTTGTTATAGCATTAAATAATGTACTCTTTCCTACGTTTGGTAGTCCTACAATCCCTAATCTCATCTATATAACATCCTTTCGACCTTACTAATACTTCTAAGATTATACTCTAGAACTAATTTAATTTCAACGATAAAATATTCGTTTATTCTCCATACTTTTCAAAAATGCTATAATCCATTGAATTTCACCACTTTTCTTTAAACATTCTAAATTCTCTATATACTTTTTCTTCTATTTTGCATTATACATTCATTGTAATTTGTTTTATCTATTTTCCTAAAAGTTATATTCATTTTTCTAACCCTGTATATTATTAATTCCACTGTCCTGGAAATCTTAATTTCTTCATAAAAGGAAATTTTTTATCATACTCTTCCACATCTTCCTGTTGCAAATCTTCAAAAACTTTAGATTCATAAAATCTTCCTTTTATTCCATTCATGCTATCTTTATTTAGCTCATATGTCATAAATGCATCAAAATTTTTCCCATCCACAGTTGTAATATTAAAATGATCACAAGTCTTAAAACCTATTCTAGGATAATATTCATGTTCACCAAATATAACAATCCCATTATATCCTTCGTTTTTAGCAAGCTTCATAGTCTCTTTTAAAAGAATTTCACCAATTCCATATCCTTGCCATTTTGGAGCAACACAAAGGGGACCAAATGTAACAACATCATGCTCCTTTTCTCCATCTATAACTTTAGCTTTAGAATACATTATACAACCTAATATCTCTCCATCCTTTACTGCAATTCTACTTAACTTTGGGAGATAATCATTACTGTTACGTAGCTTATGAACAAGATAATGTTCATCACAACCAAGGCGATATTTATTCCAAAAGGCCTGTTTTGTTACTAACTCTACTACATAATAATCTTCTGGTGTTTCCATCCTTATTTCTATTTCTTCTCTTTTTATTTTTTTCTTTTTCTTTGGAAACCAGCCAAATTCCAATCTTACTTCTTTTCTTTCTAAGTCATTATTCTTATAACAGCAAGAATCAAAACCTATTAAAGTAAAACCTTCATGTTGGTAAAAATCTACTGCATTAACATTACAAGATTGAGTTTCTAATATAATAGCCCTTCTACGTTCCCTTCTAGCTTGCTCCTTTGCAATTTCTATTAATGCATGCCCTATTCCTTGTTTTTGATAGTCTTCTGCCACCCAAAGTTCAGTAATTCTTAAACGATTAGACCATATTTCCTGATCAGTTTCTATTGCTGCAACTAGTTTCTCATTATCAATAACTCCCCAAGCATAAGCATTTTCCCAATGTTCTTCATATAATTTATCTAGGAAATCATATTCTTTTGGTCTGTGAGTTATCTCCTCTGTAAAATCTTTCTTTTCTATATTAATATCAAAACCATTTTCTTTTTTATTAACTACAACATCATAATATTGTTTTGTTGTATATTTTACCGGAAGAATATACCCCTTCCACTTTTCTTTTTCTAAATGTATTATTTCATATTTCATCATTTTCACCCCTCCTAAAATAATTCATCTAAAAGTATATAGTATCTAATTTTATCCCAATCTGGTTCAATTCCTAATTCATCAAAAAGAATATTTGCATTAAAACCTTCATAAACTTCTCCACCATATCTTCCCTCAAAATTATGAACTAAACTTCTATAGCATAATGCTATATCCTGATATTTATCACCTATTCCACATCTTCCTAAATCAATAAAACCACTTATCTTATTATCATCAATAAATATATTAGGTAAACAATAATCACCATGGGATAACACATAACTTTCATTAGGTTTATTATCCTTTAACCATTTTAATAGCTCCTGTGGTGAACTAAATCCTTTTTCTCCATAAGTATCTTGCTCTACATTATCCATAGAGCAAAGATTGTTTTTGACACGTTCTTCAGCTAGTTTAAGTTTATTTTCTATTGAACTATCACAAGGGCAATCTGATATATCTATTCCCCAAAGCATTTTTAAACCTTCTCCCAATACCTTTATTAATAACTCCGGCTCTCTTAAAAACTCTCTTTCACAAGACATCTTTCCTTTTATTTTACTCATTAACAAATAACTTTTTCCATCTTCTATATGACTACATATAACTTTTGGAACAAGCTCCTTTCCATTTAACCAATTAAGTATCCTTATCTCACTTCTAGCTTCATAATTATTATTTTGAATTTTAAGAACTATATCATCAAAACAAAATACCTGAGAATCTGATAATCCAACTGTATCAATGTTAAAGGCTTTATCTCCAATTATTTTTTTAATTTCTATCGGTATTTTCATAAGTTCTTTCCCCCTTATCTATCGTTAGTGTAAAGTTTTTTACACTACTTTTCTTTTAAATTCTTTATATATCAAGG
>UQQU01000039.1 GCA_900543325.1 uncultured Clostridium sp.
AATGAGTTTGTAAAACCGCACCAAAACAAAGTTTTGGGGGTTATGCAATAAACTAGAATAATATTATAAGGAGGTGTAATACAATGAAAGTGGTAAAAAAAGATGGAAGATTACAAGAATTAGATCAAGATAAAATTGAAGTAAGTATATTAAATTCAACTAGAGATGAAAAGGCATTATTAAATGAGTCTGACGCAAAGATAATAGCAGAAGATGTAGTGAGTTGTATTAAAGAATTTAGAGGAGAAGAATATAATACATCTAGTTATGAAATAACAGGAGTAGTTATAAGTATATTAGCTAGAGATGGATTTGATGATGTAATTAGCTCTTATGTAGGATATAAGAAGTAAAATTATAATTATATTAAGATATAAAAGATTATATTGAAAATATAGTATTCACTAAATCTAAATCAATACTAGTTATAAAATTTATAGATAATACTATGCCGCTATTAGCAAATTATATGTTATAATAAAACAGAATTTTATAGTAAGGAATAGTGGAGGAGTTTATGTATAAATTAATAGCAATTGATATGGATGGAACACTGCTTAAAGAAGATAAAACAGTTTCTGAAAGAACAAAAAATACTATAAAGGCAGCAAAAGAGAAAGGTGTTCAAGTTGTAATTGCAACAGGTAGGCCGATAGATGGAGTAACAAGATATCTAGAAGAATTAGATATGTATGATGAAAATGATTGTGTTTTAACTTATAATGGTGGACTAGTTTTAAAGACTAAAAGTAGAGAAGTAATTTCTAAAATAGCATTAACAGGTGCTGATCTACATTATTTACATAATTTAAGTAAGGAATTAGGTGTAAATATTCATGCATTTTCAGATGTACATGGATTAATAACTCCTAAAAATAGCAAATATACAGAAGTTGAAGCAAATATAAATGGTATAGAAATAAACATAAATGATTATTCAGAAATTGAAGATGATCATTCTATAATTAAAGTTATGATGATTGATGAACCAGAAATATTACAAAAGGCAGTAGATAATTTACCAAAAGAAGTTTATGATAAATATACTGTTGTTAGAAGTACACCATACTTTTTAGAGTTCCTAAATAAAGCTGTAAACAAAGGAACTGGTGTTGAGCTATTAGCACAACATTTAGGTATAAAACAAGAAGAGGTAATGACTTTTGGTGATGCTGGAAATGACCTTGATATGATAGTATATGCTGGTATGGGTGTTGCAATGGAAAATGCATTTGAGGAAGTAAAAAAAGCAGCAAATTATATTACTGATTCAAATGAAAATGATGGAGTTGCAAAAGCTATAGAAAAGTTTGTACTTAACTAATAGAATAAAATTACTGTTATAAAATAAAGTCTGCTTATGGCAGACTTTATTTTATAATTATTAACTTTTAGTATAATTATTTACATACATCTATGAAATTGAAATTCTTAACATCAAATAATCCCTTATCTGTAATTTTGATATCTGGTATTACAGGTAATGATAAAAATGATAAAGTTAAAAATGGATTAAAATTGATATCAGGAGCTATAATTTTCAAAGCATCATGTAATTTATTTAAATCAGAAATAACATCATTAGATTTTCTAGCTGTTATTATTCCACCTATCTCTAAGGATACAGAAGCTAATACTTTACCATCTTTAACAATGATTATTCCTCCGTTTATATTTTTTAACTCTTGTATAGCAAATAGCATATCAGAATCATTAGTACCACAAACAATTAAATTATGAGAATCATGTGCTATAGTTGTGGCAATAGCTCCAGATTTAATATTCAATCCTTTTAAAACACCAAGACCAATATTTCCTGTGTTTTTATGACGTTCTATAACTGCGATTTTTAATAAGTTATCATTTGTTGTTGAACTAACAAATTCATCATTAAAATTTAATTTAGATATATCAAGTCTCAAATGATTACTTTCTAATTTATTTGGTATTAATTCTATAACATTTAATGTTGATTTATTTTTTACATCTATTTTAAGAATATCCTTTGTAAGAGTAGGCAAATTAATAGAGTTTGATAAATTTGGACATAAGTTAGAATATTCTATATCAGTTATAAGAATATTATTAGATACTACTAATTTACCATTTTTATAAACAGAATTAATTTTAAATTCTTCAAGGTTATCAAGAATAATAAAATCAGCAATATATGAAGGAGCTATAGCACCTTTGTTTTTTAAATTATAACATTCAGCAGCATTTAAAGTAGCCATTTGAATTGCAATTTCAGGAGCTAGTCCACCTTCGATACACATTTTAATAGAAGTATCTATACTACCATTTTCAGCTAAATCATCAATATGTTTATCATCTGTACATAAGCAAAGACGTCTACTATTAAATATAGAAGCACCTTTAATTAAATCATTTAAATTTTTGGCAACAGTACCTTCTCTCATTAATACATATATTCCACGTCTAACTCTATCAACTAATTGTTCATAAGTAGCACATTCATGATCAGTTTTTATATTAGCTGTAGAATATACATTCACAGAGTGAGTGTTTAAGCCAGCACCATGACCATCTATAATTGAGTTATTAGAAATTGCATCATAAAGCTTATTTATCATATCATTATTGCAATTTGAAACAGAAGGATAATCCATAACTTCAGCTAGTCCTAAAACTTTAGAATTAGAGTAGAAGTCTTTTAAATCTGAACTATTTAATACTGCACCTGAGTTTTCAAATGGTGTAGATGGAACACAGGATGGAAGCATAAAATAAAAATCAAAAGGTATATTTTGTGCAGAGTCAATCATGAATTTGATTCCAGCTTGTCCTAGGATATTTGCTATTTCATGAGGATCTGCAATTAATGAAGTTACTCCATGTAATAGAGCAGTTTTATAATATTCATTTGGAGTAAGCATAGAAGATTCTATATGAGCATGAGAATCAATTAAGCCTGGGCAAATAAATTTTCCAGTACCATCAATTTCTATATCACCTGAATAATCTCCAAGACCAACGATGAATCCATTTTTTATAGCAACATCGCAAATAAATGAAGAGCATTGAAATACATCAACCACAGAAATGTTTTTTACAACTAAATCACAAGGAATTTCCTTATTAGCTGCTTTAATATTATCAATAAAAATCTTTTTATTCATTTGATTAATCCACCTTTATAAAAATACTACATTAACCTTCGTGGATTTTACTTCATAGTTATATCATTTACGGTGATATAGTAGAGACGCCTAAACCATATTTTTAAGCTTATACGAAGGTTATTTTTATTATTATATGATTATTGATTTTTACTGTCAAAGAAAATTTGTGGAAATTAAAAACCTACAAAGATTAATATTAATAATAAATATTCTAAATTTGTAAAAAATATGATTTAATATTAATGTAAGGAGGGGGAAGGCTATGCCAATAAAAATTCCAAAAGATTTACCTGCATTTAAAGTTTTATCTAATGAAAATATATTTGTAATGAATAATGAAAGGGCAGTAAATCAAGATATAAGGCCGTTAAAAATAGCAATATTAAATTTAATGCCTAAAAAAATTCAAACAGAAAATCAATTACTTAGATATTTGTCTAATACACCACTTCAAGTGGAAATTAGGCTTTTACAAACAGAAAGTTATAAATCTAAACATACATCCCTTGAGCATATGGAAAAATTCTATAGTTATTTTAATGAAATCAAAAATGAAAAATTTGATGGATTAGTAATAACAGGAGCACCAGTTGAGCAATTAGAGTTTGAAGATGTTATATATTGGAATGAGTTAAAAGAAATAATGGAGTGGAGTAAAAGTAATGTATATTCAACCCTTCATATTTGTTGGGGAGCTCAAGCAGGGTTGAATTATCATTATGGAATTCCAAAATATCAATTAGAGAAAAAAATGTTTGGGGTATTTAAACATTTTATAAATGATAGAAATGCAGATCTTACAAGAGGATTAGATGATGTTTTTTATGCACCTCATTCTAGACATACTGAAGTAAGAAGAGAAGATATAGAAAAAATTGAAGAATTAGATATATTATCTGAATCTGAAGAGGCAGGAATATTTATTGTTGCTAATAAAAGTAGAAGACAAATCTTTATATCAGGGCATTTAGAGTATGAAAGAAATACACTTAGGGATGAATATTTTAGAGATGCTAATAAAGGATTAGATATAGAAGTTCCTAAAAATTATTTTCCAAGTGATAACCCTAGCCTAGAACCAATGGTTACATGGAGGGGAAGTGCAAATGTAGTTTTTAGCAATTGGCTTAATTATTGTGTATATCAAAATACTCCATATGATTTAGAAGAATTATAGTTTGAAAAAATAGGTTATTAAATTGATTAATAACAATAAGTTAGAAAATCAATTTGATAACCTTTTTAATTGGAAAAATTTCTATATGTTAAATTTTAAAAAGCATATATTATGTTAAATTTCAAGACCTGTTTTTTAAAATTTAATGTAGTATAATGAAAAATATTGTAATGGAAAATGAATGAAAAATTAAATAAGGATAATATAGGAAATTAAATAAAATATAAAGAAAATTAAAGTGGTTGTAAGAAAAATACAGTAAATTCCTTGAAAACACGTTGAACTATATGTTGTGTTTAAAAGAAAAAGATAGTACAATATGTTGTGTATTTAAGGTTAATGGTATTAATATAAGCACTATTTTTTTATGTAAATTTTCATAAAGTGGATTAGATAAGACAAATTAAAATAAGTATTATTTTAAAGAAAAAGAGTCAAAAAAAGATATATTTGAAAGTTTATTTAACATAATCGACCCTAGAGTATTATGAAAATAAATATCGATTAGTGTATAATTAGCCTTTAAATTAATAACTTATTTTATTTAATAGTGATTATTTAAAATATACTGAAGTTTAGGGAGTGGTATTAATTGAAAGTAATTAAAAGGGACGGAAGTACAGTTGAGTTCGATAAGAGTAAAATAAGAGAAGCTATAACTAAGTCTATGAAAAACGGTAGTGGAATATTTTTAGCTGATATTGCAAGATTAATAGCAAATGATGCTGAAAAGTATTTTAGCAAACAAGATGAGATAGCAACTATTTATAAAATAGAAAGCTATGTGTATGATAGATTAGTTCACTACGGACAAGCTGAAACTGCAAGAGCGTATGAAGGTTACAGAGCTGTACAAGAATTTAAGAGAAATACTAATACTACTGATGATAGTATATTAGAGTTACTAAGCAAGAAGAATGAAGATGTAATGAAGGAAAATTCAAATAAGAATCCTGTGGTATCTGCGACGCAAAGAGATTTAATTGCAGGGGAAGTATCTAAGGATATTGCTAGAAGAAAACTTATTCCAGCGCACATAGTTCAAGCCCATGATGAAGGAGCAATTCATTGGCATGATATGGATTATACTATATCACCGATGTTTAACTGCTGTTTAATAAACTTAGAGGATATGTTTACTAATGGAACAGTAATAAATGAAAAGTTAGTTGAAGAACCTAAGAGTTTTGGAACAGCATGTACAGTAGCAACACAAATAATTGCTCAAGTTTCTTCTAATCAATATGGTGGGCAAAGTATCACTATTAAACATTTAGCTAAGTATTTAAAGGTAACAGAAGATAAAGCATTTAAGCACTATATGGAAATGCTTAATGATGAAGATCTTGCTACTAAGTTAGCTAAAGATATGAAGATGAAGGAACTTAAAGATGGAGTTCAAACTATAAGATATCAATTATCTACGTTACAAACAACAAATGGTCAATTAGGCTGTCTATGTTAGAAATATCATAGATTATAAGGCGGTGAACCTATAAATATAGGGTGTACTATGTATATATATAGTGCTATCGGTGAAAGCTAAGTCTTAGGTGATAGGAATGATTATTAGATAAAGATGATAGAATAATCGAACCGGAAAATGCAGCATATGTTAAGGCAAAGAAAGTTAAAAATATTGATACTGGAGAGATATTTGAAAATGCTACTATTGCAGAGTTTCACTATCAAGGGTATAAGAGTGGAAATCTTTCAAAAGCCTGTACAGGTAAAAATAAAACTTTTGCTGGATTTAGATGGGAATATATATAATCCTAAGATATGTTAATACCGAGCCAAGTTTGAGAAGCAATTCTCTTAAAGGTGTAACGACTAGCTTATACAATCCTTATGGGATTATGAAAAGCGTACTGTATAGGTGAAATTCCTATATGGGAAGTGCCGTCCACCCTAACGAAATAAGACGAGGGTGAAGAGATAGTCTGGAGTATGTGAAAACATACTGGGAGCACGCAAGCTCCATTTAGTACGATTTACCTAGAAATAGAAGAAGGTAATCCATATGAAGAAGAAATGGCAATGATCTGTGAGGAAATGATAAGACAAAGACTTGAAGGAATGAAAAATTACAAAGGTCAAGAAATTGGAGAAGCATTCCCTAAGTTAGTTTACTTACTTGATGAACATAATTGTCTTGAAGGTGGTAAATATGATTATATAACTAAGCTTGCAGCTAAATGTACAGCTAAGAGATTAGTACCAGATTATCAAAGTGCTAAGATAATGAGAGAAAATTATGAAGGGAATACTTTCCCACCAATGGGTTGTAGATCACACTTGTCCCCATGGAAAAATAAGGAAGGAAATTATAAATTTTATGGTAGATTTAATCAAGGAGTTGTATCGTTAAATTTACCACAAATAGCTATAATAGCTGATAAAGATATGGAAATGTTCTGGGAAATGCTAGATCAAAGATTAGAACTTTGTAAAAATGCATTATTAACTAGACATAAAATGTTACTTGGAGTAACTTCAGATTCAAGCCCAATACATTGGCAACATGGAGCTATAGCAAGACTTAAGAAAGGTGAAAAAATAGATGAGTTATTAAAAAATGGATACTCAACTCTTTCACTTGGATATGTTGGTATAGCAGAAATGGTTCAAGCAATGTTAGGAGTAACACATACTTCAGAAGAGGGAGAAAAGTTCGCTTTAGAAGTAATGCAACATATGAGAGATAAATGTGATGAATGGAAGAAGGAAACAGGTCTTGGATTTGGACTGTATGGAACTCCAGCAGAAAGCTTAATTTATAGATTCTGTAGAATAGATAAAGCTAGATTTGGAGAAATTCCAAATGTAACTGATAGATTATATTACACAAATTCATATCATGTACATGTTTGTGAAGAGATTGATGCCTTTAGTAAGCTAAAATTTGAATCACAATTCCATAGCATTAGTAATGGTGGATGTATTTCTTATATTGAAGTACCTGATATGAATAAAAATGTTGAAGCTATTGAAGATATAATTAACTTTATATATCACAACATTCAATATGCTGAAATTAACACTAAATCTGATGTTTGTTATAAGTGTGGATTTAATGGAGAAATGCAATTAGATAAAGAAAGCTTAACTTGGCATTGTCCATCATGTGGAAATGATGATGAAAGTGAATTACAAGTTATGAGAAGAACTTGTGGATATATAGGAAGTTCATATTGGAACAAAGGAAGAACAGCAGAAATTGGAGATAGAGTTCTTCATCTATAAAAAATGAGAGGGAATCCTCTCATTTTTTGTATAATAATTAATGGGAGGTATTTAGTATGAAATATGCTAAGATTAGAAAGTTAGATGTTACAAATGGACCTGGAATACGTACAACACTTTTTGTAAGTGGATGTACACACAACTGTGAGGGATGCTTTAATAAAGAGCAACAAGATTTTAATTATGGAAATGAATTTACAAAAGAAACAGAAGATGAATTTATTGAATTAACTAAGGCTAGACAAATAAGAGGCGTAAATATATTAGGTGGAGAACCTATGCAACAAGTAATGGATGATACATTATTAAATCTTTTAAAAAGAATAAAATTAGAAACTGATAAACCAATATGGTTATGGTCAGGTTATACTTTTGAAGAAATAATTAATAATCCTAAAAGAGCAGAAATATTAAGAGAAGTAGATGTTTTAATAGATGGAAAGTTTCAAGCAGATAAGAGAGATATAATGCTTAAATATAGAGGATCATCTAATCAAAGAGTTATAGATGTGAAAAAATCATTAGAACAAGGTAATATAGTTGAAATATTATAAAAAGTTAATTAGAAAAATTAATCACAATAGCAGTAATTAAGAAAAGGTTTCTTATGATGTTATTGTGATTTTTTTTATATAAAAAAATATTGCTTAAATATATTAAAAAAAGTACAAATTAGGTATACTAATAACATGGTAATTTTTACAGAGAAAGGAATTGAGAAATATGAGAAAATTAAAAAAGTATATATTAGTTTTATTTCTAATTATGAGTATGGCAGTCATATTAATTGGATGTGGTGAGGTAAAAGTAACTAGTGATACTTCTATTAATATAGATGGAACTAGTGATACAAAAATAAAGGTATATTATGATGAGACTATAAATAAGTTAGTAGATAATGATTTGTTATCAAAAGTTATTACTGAAGTTAAAGATGAAATTCCTGATAAAATACACTTTGGAGAAATAACCAAGTCAAAGGAAGGAGACTTAAATACAGAAGAAGTTAATATATCAACTGATAAAGTGAAAATTAATGAAGCATCTAATTTAAATAATGATTATTTTAGTATAATTGAAGATAAAGATAAGGGAATTTTTACTGATGAATATAAAGTAACACTTAAGCTTAATGATAGTGTAATAGATATTATTAGTGATTATATAAATAGTAATATAAATAATAATATTGGATTAGACTTAGGAACTTTATTAAATAAAAATATAGAAAATGTAATAGGGGATATTCCAGTAGATGTGTCAATATCTATGCCTGTTAAAATAGTAGATACAAATTCTGACCAGGTAGTTAATGATGATAAAACTATAAAGTATTCCTATACTATAAATGATTTAAATGAAAACAACAGTATAATGATAGGCTTTAAAGTTCCTAATATACAAAATATAGTAATTGCACTGGTAATAATTATTTTAATAATAGTAATTATTATTATTTATTATATTAAGAAAAGAAAAAAATAAAATTTATCAATTATCAAAATATAAATATTATAGCAATGATTTTTACAAAGATGAAAAACATAGAAAGTGGTATAATGAAAGAAATAGGAACAGGAATAACTTGTAGGCATTTATAATATTTAATGAAGGTTTAAGTGTCACAGGAAATTTTGAAAAAAGACTTTAAAAATTTATATATAAATGGAGAAGCTATTTACATATTTTGTAAATAACTTCTCTGTTTATTTAAAGATTTATATTAATATGTCTTTTAAGTAAAAGTATACATAACTAATTATAAATATGAATATAGTATAATATCCAGTATAATAAAGTTTAATTTATATGGCTAGATAAAAATATTACATAATTAATTTAGAGATAGTGATGAAAATAAAAGCATTACTTTATTTAGGCTATGTAAATTATTATATTTATTAGATGGGGATAATTAAATAAATATTGTAAATTCATAATAAGGTGTAGGAGGGGATTATTGTGAAAGAATTGGAAGAGGTAATGAAATATGGGGATTTAAAGAAAGGAAATGTTTATAGAAGAGGTTTACTTGAGGAGTATATAGGAAAATATAGATGTATGTTAATAGAGGCTGGATCAAAAAGAGGAATTTTAGCAAATGATTATACTGATGTTTGTATAGTTAAAGATATTATAGAAAATGCAAGTGGAAATTTTTCAGTTGGAAAATTTGTAGTAAGTAACAAATTTTTTAGTCAAGTTATAATAGTAGAAAAAATTAATATGCAAACAATTACAAACGTTTACAACACCTAATTACTGTTGAATTAGAAATCAGTTTTTAACTTCTTAACTCTATCTTTAAAATTAAGCTTTATAGTTTTTTATATTAATATACAATTTAATAATTAAGTTATCTGTAGAAAGTTGCAATAAGTGAATTTCTACAATATTATATATAGAGTATATAAATTTAAAAATATTATATTAATCATTAAAAATTTTAATAATATAAAAGTAATGATTAAAACAGTATTTAGTATTATAATGAAAAAGTTAAGGGAGGATACTTCCTTAATTTTTTTGTTAGGAGAGTTAGGAAAAGTATATAAAGTCGTATCTTAGAAATGTGGTGATTAAGTGTTAGGTCTTATAGGAATAAGAAAAAATGTTGATATAAACATAAGAGAAAGGTTAGCAATTGCATTAAGTAAGCAATCTAAGGCAGTAAAAGAATTAAATAAACTATATGAAGAAGTAGTAATAATAAGCACATGTAATAGGACAGAAATTTATATTTCAGGATGTTTAGGAAGTGAAAAGGAGATAAGAAAGATATTTGAAGTATTAGATTGGGATATTTCACTTTTAAAATATACTTTTTATCTTGAAGGGATAAGTGTAGCTAAGCACTTATTAGAAGTAGTTTGCGGTTTTCATTCTAAGATATTAGGAGAAGATCAAATATTAGGTCAAGTTAAATTAGCATATGAATTAAGTTTAGAACATAAGGCTATACATACAAAGCTTTTAAGGTTATTTGAAGAAGCGATAAGTTGTGGTAAAAAGTTTAGAACAGAAAGTAAATTATATGAAATACCAGTATCAGCATCATCTATTGCAGTAAATGAAGTTGAGAAATTTGGTGCAAGTAGTGTTATGATATTAGGATATGGAGCAATAGGTAGTTTAGTAGTTAAATATGCATTAGGTAGTAAGTTTAACAAAGTATTTATTGTTGTAAGAAATAAGAATAAGGTACCAGATTTAAAAGATAACAGAGTTAAGGTTTTAGATTTTAATGAATATAAAGATGTTATTAATGAGGTAGATGCAGTTATAAGTTGTACATCGGCTTCCCATATTGTTATAAAAGATGATTATATAAAAAAATATGGAAAAGAAATTATGTTAATTGATTTAGCACTACCTAGAGATATTGATGAGACTTTATCTAAAAATAAAAGAGTAACTTTACTAGATATAGATACCATAAGTAAATTAGATGGGGATAATAAGAAACTAAGAAGTGAAAAAATGAATGAGTATAAATTTTTAGTTCATGAATATTTAAATGAATACAGAGATTGGTTAAATATTAGAGAAGTTACATATTATATACATGAAATGAAGAATACAGGAAATAGTGTTGTGGAAAGTAGAGCTAAGTCTTTTGAAAATAAATGTAAAGATAAAAGAGATATTGATTTAGCTACAACCTTAATAAAAAGTACATCAGATTATTATATAAACAGAGCTATAAAGCTATTAAAGGAAGAAAAGTTAAAAGGACGTGAAGAGGAATGCCTGAATATTCTAAAGCAAATCTTCATGGAGAATTAAGTTATGCACCTATAACATTTTTTGGAGAAAAACTTAAAATTGGAGTAATAGGGGCAGGACGAGGTGCATTAATTAAAGTAAGAAACTTTTATAATAAAGGTAGTAAAATAGAAGTTTTAGCATTAGATTTTTTAGAAGATTTTTATAAATTTAATGGGGATAAAGTAAAGCTAATAAAGGGAAATTATAATAAGGACTTTATATTAGATAAGCATTTAATAATAATTGCTATTGATAATGATAGTGTAATTAATGAAATAAAAGATGATTGCGAAAAATTATGCAAAATTTATATAAATTCATCAAAATTTAAGGATGGAATGGGGGTAATACCTGTTACAAGAGAAAGTAAATTTATTACTGTAGCAGTTAATACTAAAGTAGGAAATCCAAGAGGCTCAGTAATGGTTGCAGAATCTATTACTGAGTCTTTGGAAGAATTTGATGAATATATAAGATTAACAGGGGAAATAAGAAATTCTCTATTTTTAGATAAAGAAATTAAAGATGATTTGTTAAAATTTATAAATTCTAGTGATTGTAAATTTTTTTATAATAAAAATAAAATTTTTGAAGTATTTAAATTATTTTATGATGAAGATATAGTTAGTAAGATAAAATCCTTAGGGAAGGAAGAGTAGTATATATGGAATTAATTTTAGCAACTAGAAAAAGTTTATTAGCTCAAACTCAGACTGAAACAGTTATGAGGCTATTAAAAGATAAAGTTAATATGGATAGTAAAAAACTATTAGTAGTAACTGAGGGAGATAAGAGATTAGATGTAACATTAGATAAGATAGGTGGTAAAGGTTTATTTACAAAGGATATAGAAATAGCCTTACTAGATGGTAGAGCACATGCTGCTGTACATTCAATGAAGGATGTTCCATATGAAATGGGAGAAGACTTTGAATTAGTAGCAATGCCTGAAAGAGAAGATGTAAGAGATGTACTTGTATGTCAAAATGGCGAAAAGCTAAGTGATTTAAGAAAAGGAGCAATAATAGGAACTAGTAGTATAAGAAGAGCAGCTCAATTAAAGGCTCTAAGAGAGGATATAAATATTGTTCCTATTAGAGGAAATGTTGGTACAAGACTTGAAAAGATGAAAAGTGAAGGTATGGATGGGATTGTATTAGCTGCTGCAGGATTAAAAAGATTAGGTATGGAAGATATAATTAGTGATTACTTGAATCCAGAAATATTTGTTCCTGCTGTATCGCAAGGGGCACTAGGAATAGAATGTTTAAAAGATAGTGAGTATAATAAATACTTTAAAAGCTTAGATGATATAAATGTAAGAATTACTATAGAGGCTGAAAGAAGCTTTATGAAGGAATTAAATGGTGGATGTCATAGTTTAATTGGAGCATATGCAAGACTTCAAGGAAATGATATATATATAATAGGTACTTATGAAGTTAATGGTATAATAGTTAAAAAAGATATCTTAGGAAATAAAGATGAATACGTTGAATTAGGGAAAAAGTTAGCTAAAAAGATATTGAGAGCTTAAAGAAAAAGCATATAAGGAGTATGAAGAAGGTAGGCGTTAATTATGAATGGAAAAGCGTATATAATAGGAACTGGACCAGGTGATGAAGAACTATTAACAGTTAAGGCTGTTAAAATATTAAAGAAGTGTACAGCAGTACTTTATGATAGATTAGTTTCTAATAATATTTTAAATTATTTAAATGAGGATTGTTTAGTATATTATTGTGGAAAAGAGCCTGGAGCTCACTATAAAACACAAGAAGAAATAAACGATATGTTAGTTAGGCTTGTTAAAGAAGGTCATATAGTTGGAAGAGTAAAAGGGGGAGACCCATATGTCTTTGGAAGAGGGGGAGAAGAAGTATTATCACTTGTTGAAGAAAATTTAGACTTTGAGGTAATACCAGGAGTAACTTCTCCAATATCTGTTTTAAATTATGCTGGTATCCCAATAACTCAAAGAGCTATAGCACAAAGTTTTCATATTGTAACTGGGATGACAAGTGCAAGTGAAAAAATAAATTGGGAAGCCTTAGCAAAAGAAAATGGAACTCTTGTTTTTATGATGGGCCTTGAAAACATAGAGAGAATAGTAACTAACTTAATTACTAATGGAAAAGAAAAAGCAACACCAGCAGCTGTTGTAATGAGAGGTACTTCATCTAAGCAAAGAAAGGTAATTGGAACTTTAGAAAATATTTCTGAAGAAGCAAGAAAAGCTAATCTTAAATCACCTTGCATAATTGTTGTTGGAGAAGTTGTAAATTTAAACGAGAAGTTATCTTGGTATGAAAAGAAACCTTTATTTGGTACTAATATATGTATAACTAGATCAAGAGAACAAAGCTCTAGTTTAAAAAGTGCTTTAAAAGATTTAGGTGCAGAAGTAACGGAAATAAATTCAATAAAAATTAGGCCAACGAAGGAAAATTTAAAACCATATTTAGAGAAGCTTTCTGATTATGACCATATTATTTTAACATCGGTAAATGGAGTAAATAATTTCTTTGATTATTTAATTGAAGAAAATTATGATATTAGAAATTTAAAGGCTAAATTTTCTGTTATAGGAAAAGCAACGAAAAAAGCATTAGTTAAAAGAGGAATAGTTCCTTTTATAATGGCAAGAGAATTTGTTGGAGAAGGATTATTTAAAGTTTTAGCTCCTCATTTAGTTAAAGGAGAAAAAGTATTAATTCCTTGTTCATCAAGTAGCAGAAGTTATTTAGTTGATGAAATAAGCAAATTAGGCTTAGAGGTAGATAGGGTTCATACATACGATACTGTATGTGGCATATTAAGAAATAAAAGAGTCTTTGATGAAGTGGATTATGTATTATTTACAAGTCCAAGCACAGTAACTAATATGATTGATATGTTAGGTTTAGAAGCAATAAGAGAAAAGAAACTTATTGCAATAGGACCTCAAACAGCAAAAGCAATAAGAGAAAAGGAAATGGAATGTTTTATGTGTAAGAAACATTCAGAAGAGGGATTCCTTAAGGAAATAATTCAATTTAAGGAGGCAGAAAATGTTTAGAAGAGGTAGAAGGTTAAGAGCAAATTCTGTAATAAGAAGTTTAGTAAGAGAAAATTCTTTAAGTGTAGATGATTTTATTTATCCTGTATTTGTAGTTGAAGGTAATGATATAAAAAGAGAAATTAGTTCTCTAAAAGGGAATTACCACTGGTCTGTTGATAGATTAGGAGAACTAGTTGATGAGTTAAATGAAGCTAAAGTTAAGTCTGTAATATTATTTGGAATTCCTGAGCATAAGGACTGTGTAGGAAGTGAAGCTTATAGTGAAAATGGAATAGTTCAAAAGGCTATAAGAAAGCTAAGAGAATTAAGTAAAGATTTATATATAATTACTGATGTCTGTATGTGTGAGTATACAGATCATGGACATTGTGGAATATTAAATAATCATAATGTAAATAATGATAAGACTTTAGTGTATTTAGGAGAAATAGCTTTATCACATGCTAAGGCAGGAGCAGATATGGTTGCTCCTTCAGATATGATGGATGGTAGAATATCATATATAAGAAATGTTTTGGATGAAAATGGATATGAAAATTTACCTATAATGAGTTATGCTGCTAAATATTCATCAGCATTTTATGGACCATTTAGAGAAGCAGCAGGTTCAGCTCCAAGCTTTGGGGATAGAAAGGGATATCAAATGGATCCAGCAAACTCTAGAGAAGCAATGGCTGAAATAGAAGCTGATTTAAATGAAGGTGCAGATATAATAATGGTTAAACCTGCAATGTCTTATCTTGATATAGTAAGAGAAGCTAGAGATAAAATAAATGCGCCTATATGTGTTTATAATGTTAGTGGTGAATATGCTATGGTAAAGAATGCAGGAGAAGCAGGTCTTATAAATGAGAGATTAGTGGCTTTAGAAATGCTTTTATCAATGAAGAGAGCTGGAGCTAAGATGATAATAACTTATTATGCACTAGAAGTAGCAAAATGGCTTAAGGAGGAAGAATAATATGTCTAATCAACAAATTTTTGATGAATCAAAGAAATATATGCCTGGTGGAGTTAATTCACCAGTAAGGGCTTATAGAGATATGGGAATAGATCCTCCAGTTATGAAGTCAGGAAAAGGCGTAATAATAAAGGATGAAGATGGAAAAGAGTATATAGATTTTGTTTTAGCATGGGGACCAATGTTATTAGGTCATTGTAATGAAGAAGTTGTAACTGCTATTAAAGAGATTTCTGAAAGTGCTATAGCCTTTGGAGCTCCAACAGAGTTAGAACTACAAATGAGTAGATTCTTATGTGAGGAAATGGATAACGTTGAAATGGTTAGATTTGTTAACTCAGGTACAGAAGCTACAATGAGTGCAATAAAGCTTGCCAGAGGATATACAGGAAAAAATAAAATAATAAAATTTGCAGGATGTTACCACGGACATTTTGATGGCTTCTTAGTTGAAGCTGGATCAGGAGTATTAACTGAAGGAATAGCTGGATGTTTAGGAATACCTAATGATAGCATAAAAAATACTTTAGTTGGTGTTTATAATGATATGGAGCAAGTAAGAGGATTATTCGAAGCTTATGGTGATGATATTGCAGCTGTTATAATTGAACCAGTAGCTGGTAATATGGGAGTTGTAAAAGCTGAAGATCAGTTTATGGAAACTCTAAGAGTATTATGTGATGAGTATGGTTCATTATTAATATTTGATGAGGTTATGAGTGGTTTTAGGGTTGCATATAAGGGAGCTCAAAGCTTATTTAATGTAAAACCAGATTTAATTACTTATGCTAAAATAATAGGTGGAGGTCTTCCATGTGGAGTATATGGTGGAAGACGTGATATAATGGAAAAATTATCACCACTAGGTGGGGTATATCAGGCAGGAACTATGTCAGGTAATCCAGTAGTTATGGCTGCAGGAATATCAACACTTAATATACTTAAAGAAAATCAAGATATATATGATCATATAAATAAAATAGGTGAAAAACTTCAAAAGGGAATTGAAGAAATTGCTAGAGAAAAAGGTATAAAATTAACAGTAAATAGAGTTGGAGGAATGATGACAGTATTCTTTACTGATAGAAATCCAGTAAGAAGTTATGATGATGCAAAAGGTTGTGATTTAGAAATGTTTAAGAAGTACTTCTTGCATATGTTAAATAGCGGATTTAACATACCACAATCTCAATTTGAATCAATGTTTTTAAGTGCTGTTCATACAGAGGAACATATTGATAAATTCTTAGAAGCTTTTAGACAGTTTGAGGCTTAGTGAATGAAAACTATGTAATATAGTGGTAAGCTTAGAATAGTGACAAAGGGAAACTTGTTACTAATATAAAGGGGGTATATTTTATGAGTAAAGCAATAGTTTTAGTGGCTTTTGGTAGTGCAAATTTAGATGGTATAAAAAAAAGCATAGGACTTTTAGAGAAAGATTTAGATAGTTGTTTTGGAGAAGAGTATACAATATTTAAAGCTTTTACATCTAATAAAATTATTGACCTTTTAAAAGAAAGGTATGATTATGTTGTACCTCATTTAAGTAAAGTGCTTTTTAATTTAGTTAATCAAGGATATGAAGAGGTAATTATACAACCACTACATATAATGAGTGGAAGAGATAAAAATCAAATTGAAGAAATAGTTAATGAATATAAATATTCAGTGAAAAAATTAGTGATTAGTAAAGCATTATTTACTGATGAACATGATAAGTTAAATAAAGAAAGTTATGAAGTTGGAAATATAATTTCAGAAAATATAGGCAACAATGATATCTTGTTAGTGGGCCACGGTTCAAAAACAAGCTCTAATAAGTTATATGATGTAATAGAAAAGGCTGTTAGAGAGATTACTCATAAAAAGGTATATATGGCAACCTTAGAAGGCAAAAAAACAATAGATACTGTTATTGAAAGTTTACTAAGAGATGAAGTTAATAATTTGATAGTAAAACCTTTGTTTATAATTCCAGGTAAACATGTTGTATCAGATATATCTACTGGAGATGGATCTTGGATAGAGATGTTAAAAGAAAAAAATATTAATGTAACTATTAATGAAAATTCTCTTTTACAATATGAAGGAATAAGAAAATTGTATATAAGAAATATTAATGAGGTTATTAAAAAATAAACAATAGTTAATATGTATAGTAAATAATTAATAAATTTGAGGATTCTTTTTAGAATCCTCAAATTTATTTTAAAAGTAAACCTTTATTATTGAGAGTTTGATGTAATTTTAAATAATGGGATTTTCTGTTTGAAAAATATAGAGAAAAGTTGTATTATATATAATTATGATAAAAAAATACAAAGATTAAATATTAGGTAGAGGTGTAGATATGTACAAGAGAGAAATTGATAATTTAACTCACTCTGCAGAAGTTAAAATTGGCTTATTTAATAGAAGCATAGCTAAATATTTAACATCTGCATTTCTAGGAAGCTTTTTTGTAAGCTTAGGAATTATGTTAATTTATTCTATTGGTGGAATAATGCATCATGCAGAAGTTGAAACTTACAAAATATTAATGGGAGCATGCTTTGGTGTTGCTTTAAGTTTAGTATTTATGTGTGGAGGAGACTTATTTACTAGTAATGCGATGATAATGACTATAGGAGCTTTAGAAAAAAAAGTAACTTGGTTAGATGCAGTTAAAATTTGGGTTGCAGTTTGGATTGGAAACTTAGTAGGTGGTGTTGTAGGAGCAGTTTTATATGTACAAGCTGGTCTTGCAAGTGGTAAGAGTGAATATATTGGAGAATTTATTGTAAACAATGTTGCTACAAAAATGAATACTCCAGGAATGGAATTATTCTTAAGAGGTTTATTATGTAATGTTTTAGTTTGTCTTGCTACTTGGATGGCATATAAATTAAAAGAAGAAACTGCTAAAATCTTAATGATTTGGTGGTGCTTATTTACATTCATAACTGCTGGATTTGAACATAGTGTTGCTAATATGGGATTCCTTACTATGGGATTATTATTACCTCACGGAGCTGATGTTAGTATTATGGGAATGGCTCATAACTTACTTTGGGTTTCACTAGGAAACTTTGTAGGTGGAGTATTATTTGTTGGTTTACCATATTACTTCATAACAAAAGAAAAGAAAAGTGCTTAATATATAGAAAAGGAACTATGAATAAGTAGTTCCTTTTTTCTATTTTAAATTTAAAGTTGAGTAAAATAGTAAGAAATAAATATTGACAAATAATTATTATTAGAAGATAATAATTTTGAGGAATTAATATCATTTAAACGGAGGATGAAACAAAATGAAAGCATTTGTTGATGAAAATGTATGTATAAGTTGTGGATTATGTGAAGGTACATGTCCAGACATATTTTCACTTGATACAGGAGTTGCAGTTGCAATTGAAGACGTTGAAGAAGAATTTGAAGATGCTACAAGAGAAGCTTGTGATGGATGTCCTGTACAAGCTATTTCTATAGAAGAATAATTAATTTAAACCATTAAAAACAAAGGAGATGAACTTTATGTCAAAAGTATGTTTATGTAGAGGAATAACAGAAGAACAAATTGTTGAAGCTGTAAAAAATGGAGCAACTTCTTTTGAAGAAGTTAAGGAAGAAACTGGTGCAGGTGCTGGTGGATGCCGTGGCGGAAGATGTAAATGTAACATCGAATTATTAATTGAAAAGAATAAATAATAAGGAAATACACTACTAACTATCGTTGGTAGGTGTAAGTTGAATTAACTAAATTAAAATTTAGAATTTGACTTAGGGTAGAAGTATATTAATTTATGCTTCTACCTTATTTTATTAACTAATTAAAAAATGGACAAATTCCATTAGAAAATGTACATTTAAAATACAATTATTTAACTTTATAAATCCATCCTTCTGGACCTTCAATATCACCAAATTGAATTCCACAAAGAATTCTATAAAGCTCTTTAGTAATTGGGCCAACTTCAGTTTCGCTATAGAATACATGAAGTTCTCCTTTGTATTCAATACCACCAATAGGTGTGATAACAGCAGCAGTACCACAAGCACCAGCTTCTTTAAATTCATCAAGGGAATCTATTGGAACTTTTCTTTCATATACTGGCATATTTAAATACTTTTCTGCAATTTCCATTAATGAATATTTAGTTATACTTGGTAATACTGATGGAGATTTAGGAGTAACAAATTCATTATTTTTTGTAATTCCAAAGAAATTTGCAGCACCAACTTCTTCAATATATGTTCTAGTAGCTGGATCTAAGTATATACAATCAGCAAAACCTCTATCGGCAGCTATTTTATGAGGTTGCATTGAAGCAGCATAGTTACCACCAACTTTTTGACCACCAGTTCCATGAGGAGCTGCTCTATCATAATCTGCAATCATGAAGTTACAAGGTGTCATACCACCTTTAAAGTATGCTCCAACAGGTAAACAGAATACACAGAATATATATTCTGGTGCAGGTTTAACACCTATATTATCACCAACACCAATAACAAATGGTCTTAAATATAAAGTACCACCTGTACCATAAGGAGGTACATAATGTTCATTTGCTTTAACAACTTGCATACAAGCATCTATAAATTTTTCTTCAGGAATTTCAGGCATAAGTAGCTTATTAAGACTATTATTAAGTCTTGCAGCATTTCTATTAGGTCTGAAAAGTTGAATGTCCCCATTTTTAGTTCTGTAAGCTTTTAAACCTTCAAAACATTGTTGCCCATAGTGAAGAGCGCAAGAAGCTTCACTTATAGTAAGCATGTTATCTTCAGTTAAATGTCCTTCATCCCAACTTCCGTTTTTCCAAGTAGAGATATAACGAAAATCAGTTTTAATGTACTCAAACCCCAAGTTGTTCCAATCGATGTTTACTTTTTTAGTCATTTAAATCGCCCCTTTAAATTAGAAGTAAGATATAAAATTAACTTTATATTTATAATATAGTTAATAATAAATCTCCAATATGTAACTTAAAAAATTTTAAGTTTATTTTCTTAATTATTTATTTTACCACTAATAAGAAGAATCTTAAATAAAAAATATGAAATTTATAACAAAAATATATATAGATATTAAAAAAAATTATTGTATAGTATAATATTGATTAAATGGTAAAAATACCATTTCTATAATAGATATATTTTTTAGGAGGTAAAAATGAAGAGAGAAGTTATTCATACTAATAATGCTCCAGGAGCAATAGGACCATATTCACAAGGAATTATAGTTGGAGATTTTGTTTATACATCTGGACAAATTCCAATTAATCCAGCCACTGGAGTTATGGAAACAGATATAAAGCTTGCAACTAAACAATCAATGGAAAATGTTAAGGCAATTTTAGAAGCTGCTGGAACATCTTTAGAAAATGTAGTTAAAACAAGTATTTTCTTAAAAGATTTAAATGATTTTGCTGCAGTTAATGAAGTTTATGGAACATACTTTACTGAAAATCCACCAGCAAGAAGTTGTGTTCAAGTAGCAAAATTACCAAAGGATGCAGTTATAGAAATAGAAGCTATAGCTACTAAATAGTATTAAAAAGTAATAATTATTAATAAAAAGGCCGTAAAGGCTTTTTTATTTTCTAAAAATATAGTAAATTATATATCTGTAGAATAGTATTAATGGGTAAATATTATTATACTGTAACTAACATATATAAAATAATAAAATTAAATTGTTTAATGAAAGGAAAATAATTTATGAAAAAAAATAAGTTAAAGTTAATATCAGTATTAATAACTACTTTATTTATTGTAAATGCATTTGTTGGATGTAAGTCATCAGATGCAAAAGAAGAGATAAATATATTAAATTATGGTGCTAATGTAGCTGAAGGAGTTTATAAAGAGTTTGAGAAAGAAACTGGAATAAAGGTAAATGAGAAAACATTTGATGATATGCACTATATGTACCAAGAAGTTGCTAGTGGTAAAGTAAAATATGATGTTATATTAGTTTCAGATGATATGGCTGATAAAATGATAAAAGAAGATATGCTTCAAAAAATAAATAAGGATAATATACCTAATATAGTTAATATGAATGAAGGGGATATGGGTAAGGAGTATGATCCAAACAATGATTATACAGTACCATACATGAATGGAACAATTGGATTAATATATAATACAGAGACTGTTGATGAAGATATAGATAGTTGGAAGAGTTTATTTGATCCAAAATATAAAAATGAAGTTTTCATGTTTGATAATATGAGAGACACAATAGGAGTGGCATTAAAGACTTTAGGATATTCTTTAAATTCAACTAATCCAGAGGAGTTAGAAGAAGCAAAGGAATTATTAATTAAGCAAAAGCAAGAGATAAATCCTGTCTATGGAGCTGATGAGGTATTGGATTTAATGAAATCAGGAGAAAAGAAAATTGCTATGATTTGGTCTGGTGAAGGATTAAACTTAGAGGCAGAAGATAGTAAGTTTAAATACGTAATTCCAGAAGAAGGAGCAGATTACTGGTTAGATTCATGGGCGATTCCTAAGGATGCCTCAAATGTTAGTGGGGCTGAAAAGTTTATAAACTTTATGAGTAACAAAGATATAGCTTTAAGAACTGCTGATGAAATAGGATATACTTCTCCACAAAAACAAGCCATTGCAGAGCAACCAGAAGAAATTAAAAATAATGAAAATGCATATATGTCTCAAGAAACTTTAGATAAGTGTGAAGAATATAAATACTTAGATGGTGATAATTTAAGATTATACGAAGATGTTTGGATGAAAATAAAAGGGTAAAGTTTATTAAAATCCTAAATATATAAATTGTTATAAGGTAGAAGAATTGTAATAATACTTTAGTAGAAAAAGTAAAAGTTTTGGTATATAATACTTATAAAAGGAAATGAGCTTAGGAGGAGAGAGTATGGATAAAATAATTGATTTTAATGAGCTTAAAAATAGAGTTAACGACAAAGATGTAGATCAATTTGAATCATATATTTATTCTTTATACTATAAGATGGCTGAAGGCAAGATTAACATGTCTGAGTTTTCTAAGGAGTTAGGTCAATATATGGAGAAAAATAATCTTTCTCCAGATAAATTCTTAAAAATGCAAACAAAGCTTATGGAGAGATACGGAATTGATGCTTCAGGATTTGAAGAACAATTAAAATCATTAGGATTAGAAAATATAGCAACTAATCCAGCAGACTATGAAAAAGCACGTAGGACTTTAAGTTTTCAAGAAAAATATAAAAGTAGACTTAAAGTTAAAGGTGCAACAGAATATAGTATAAATAATGATAAGAATAATCTTACTATCTTATTAGATGCCCATAATGTTATTTTAAAAAGTGAGGGATCAATTGATCTTACAGATAATGAGTTAAATGAGTTTTTATGTTCATATAAAAAGACTGTAGACAATGATTTACTTAAGATTTCAATTTGTGAAAATACAAAAGAATATGATTACTAAAAATAGAAACAAATTTCTATTTATTTTGACTTAAATTAATGTATAATAAATAAGGTGTGATGTATTAATCACTCCTTATTTTTTTACTAACGGAGGAGAATAATGAGCGTTTTAACAGTTAAAAATATAAGCCATGGATTTGGTGATAGAGCAATATTTGAAGATGTATCATTTAGATTACTTAAAGGAGAACATGTAGGGTTAATTGGAGCTAATGGTGAAGGTAAATCTACATTTATGAATATAATAACAGGTAAGTTAATGCCTGATGAAGGAAAAGTTATTTGGAGTAATAGAGTTAGAGTTGGTTATATGGATCAACATGCTGAACTTGAAAAAGGATTAACTATAAGAGATGTACTTAGAAGTGCATTTAAGTACCTATTTGACATGGAAACTGAGATGAATGAGCTTTATGGAAGAATGGGCGAAATGGATGAAGATGAAATGAATAAAGCTTTAGAAAGAACAGCTGTTATTCAAGATATGTTAGATAATAATGGATTTTATGTTATAGATGCTAAGGCTGAAGAAGTTGCTAAGGGGTTAGGACTTTTAGATGTAGGCCTTGATAGAGATGTAACTGAACTTAGTGGTGGTCAAAGAACTAAGGTATTATTAGGTAAGCTTTTACTTGAAAATCCAGATATATTATTACTGGACGAGCCTACTAACTATTTAGATGAAGCTCATATTGAATGGTTAAAGAGATTCTTACAATCTTATGAAAATGCATTTATTTTAATTTCACATGATATTCCATTCTTAAATTCAGTTATTAACTTAATTTATCATGTGGAAAATAAAAAGCTTACTAGATATGTTGGAGATTATTATGAGTTCCAAAGAATCTATGAAGCTAATAAGGCTCAATTAGAAGCAGCATATGAAAGACAACAACAAGAAGTTGCTCAGCTTAAAGACTTCGTTGCTAGAAATAAAGCAAGAGTTGCAACTAGTGGTATGGCAAAGGCGAGACAAAAGAAGCTTGATAAAATGGAAATGATTGAGCTTGCAGCTGAAAAACCAAAGCCAGAGTTCAATTTCTTAAAGGGAAGAACTTCAGGTAAGGTTATATTTGAAACTAAGGATTTAGTAATTGGATATAATGAACCATTAACTAAGCCACTTAATCTTTATATGGAAAGAGGACAAAAGATTGCTTTAGTTGGAGCTAATGGTCTTGGGAAGACTACACTTCTTAAGAGTTTAATGGGATTAATTCCTTCATTAAGTGGAGAAGCTAATTTAGGAGAATATCAACAAATTGGTTACTTTGAGCAAGAAATTAAGGAAGCTAATTATAATACTTGTATTGAAGAAGTTTGGGAAAAGTTCCCTTCTAAAACTCAATATGAAGTAAGATCAGCTC
The DNA here is from genome assembly GCA_900543325.1 of uncultured Clostridium sp. Lineage (GTDB taxonomy): Bacteria > Bacillota > Clostridia > Clostridiales > Clostridiaceae > Clostridium. The sequence goes on from UQQU01000039.1 coordinate 24,176, forward strand.
TTGCTAAGTGTGGTTTAACAACTAAGCATATTGAAAGTAAGGTATGTGTATTAAGTGGGGGAGAACAAGCTAAGGTTAGATTATGTAAGCTTATCAATGAAGAAACAAATATCTTAATCCTAGACGAGCCTACTAACCATTTAGATGTTGAAGCTAAGGATGAGCTTAAGAGAGCTTTAAAGGAATATAAGGGAAGTATATTACTTGTATGCCATGAGCCTGAGTTCTATAAGGATGTTGTAACAGATATTTGGAACTGTGAGGAATGGACTACAAAAGTTGTATAGAAATTTTAAAAAGTTAGTATGCGTAATACTAGCTTTTTTCTTTTAGAAAAATTATTATAGGTCCAAGTTGAGATTTAACTTATAATAATTTACTATGTATAATAAAAAGTTATAAATCAAATAAATGATTTATAACCTTAGGGATTTATTATATGATTCAGTATGAGATGTTATATCTTTACATCTCAAAACTGAATCAATTACTTTCATATGTGTTTTTAATTCTTATGTAATTAAAGTTAGTCTTTAACTTAAATTAAATATTATTTAACACCAAACATTACAGATGTAGCTTTGATAACAGCAACTGCTTTTGTTCCTACAGTCAATCCTAATTCTTTTACTGCAGCCATAGAAATTGTTGATGAAATTTTATTGCCACCAGCAATATCTAAAGTAACAATGGCATTTACTGCACCTTCATTGATATTAGATACTATACCTGTAATTTTATTACGAGCACTTAAAGTCATATCACCTATACCAATCATAACTTCTGTAGCTTTGATAATAGCAATTGCTTTTTTACCAGGAACTAACTCCAATTCATTTATTGCAGCCATAGAAATTGTACCTGTAATTGTTTCACCTGCAAATTCTAAAGTAACTATTCCGTTAACTGCACCTTCCTGAACTTTTACAACTTGACTAAATAACTGATTTCTCGCACTAATTCTCATTATTTTTCCTCCTAATATTTATTGTTAGTGTAAAAAACTTTACACTAACTTACTTGTTATGGGGGTACTTTTAGGAATTCTTTTTGGAGAAACAAAGCCTAATATAGTAAAAAAAGCTTTGCCAAAAGACCTTATTTCATTGTTTATTATAACAGCTTGCTTTGTTTTGGGCAGATTGATTCAATATTTTGTATTTGATATTTATTCCTCCTTTGATGATAAGGCAGCTGAAACAATTTTTTGGGTTGTATTAACAGGAATTGTCTTAGCCAGTGTTATGGTTTGGTTTAATAAGTATATAAAACAAAATAATAAAATTAGAAAATCACTAATTATCGGTGGATTACTGTTTGGTGTTGATCTTACTTTATTTAATTTCTTTATGCCCTTGGTATTTAATACAGACATATCAGATTTAATTTTGAGAACAGCAATTGATCTTATAACTATTACACTCGGTTGCCTATCTTTAAATTATAATGATTAAGGGTAAATTGCATTATATTTATTTGTACCTTTGATTTAATTAAAGCAAGAAAGAATAAATATACTTTTAAAACAATATGTATGGATATAATATACATGTTTTTACAAGAACAATTAAATATTTTTAAGAATAACCTATAATAAATACTTAATCTAATGGAGTAGAATAATGGGGTATTATATTAAGGCTGAATCAAATGTTAAATTATATGTAGAAGATCTTAATGAGAAAGCAGATAAAACTATTGTTTTTTTACATGGATGGCCAGGAAGCCATGATTTATTTGAATATCAATATGATTATTTAATAGAAAAAGGATATAGATGTATTGGAATAGATCAAAGAGGCTTTGGAAGTTCTGATAGACCAGTATGTGGATATGATTATGATACATTAAGTGATGATGTAAAGGCAGTAGTAGATACATTATGTTTAAAGAATTTTGTACTACTAGGACATTCAACAGGAGGCGCTATAGCCATAAGGTATATGTCAAGACATAAGGGGAAAGGGGTAGATAAACTAATTCTTTGTGGAGCAGCTGCCCCAAGTCTTATTAAGCGTTCATATTTTCCATATGGAATAAGTAGAGAAGTTGTTGAGGAAATAATAGAAGGAACATATAGTGATAGACCTAAGATGTTAAAGAATTTTGGAGATATGTTTTTTTACAAAAAAAGTTAGTAACTGAGAAATAGATTATTAAAAATTTAAATAATAAAAAATAATAGCAATAATATTTTAAAATATTTATATAGGAATATATTATAAAAAGTGTTTTATCAAAATATGATAAAACACTTTTTATAATATATATTTAAATTTTAAATCCTAAATAGATTTCACATACTGCTGAAATTATAAAGAAAGTACCTATAATATAAGGTGTTGCTAATATTGTGACTAAAGGATTAAATAATATTAATAATCCTAAAAGAAATAAAAGAATAATGTAAATAGTATGAAAATTAAAGTTTAAATTTTTATGTTTAATTGCCATTATGAATAAGTAAATTCCTCTAATAATTGCCCATACACCAAAGAATAGAGCAAGAGTATCAATTGTTGCTACAGGAGAGAAACATAGAAGCAGACCAAACAAAATTGAAATTGTACCATTTGCTATTAAAAAAACATTATTAGTAAAAGCAAATGCTCTAATAATACTAAATATACCAGCGAGAATTATTAATACTCCACAAATATTAATAAAATTTGCTAAAGTACTGAAAGGATTTATAAAGAATAAGACACCTATTACTCCAAATAATATTCCTTCGATAATAAATAGATATTCTAAAAATCTTTTCAAAAATATCACCACCTAAATATATTTAATAAGGAAATATACTTTTAGTTTGTGATAAATTTATAATATTATAAATTTATTAAAGAACTTTTTTAAAATATATGATAACATATTAATTATACTATAAAGTTAAATAACTCTATAATATTAAAATAAATTAAAGGGAGGTTAAATGTGATAAAAAGAAATTGTAAGCAATGTGGAAAGGAATTTGTGTTAACAGATTCAGAGATTAAATTCTTTAATGATAAGAATTTAGAACTACCTAAAAGATGTAGTGAGTGTAGAAAGGAAAATAAAAACAATAATAAAAGTTATAATATAAATAGTAGTAAAAACGAAAACATAAATAATAATTATAAAAATGATAGTTCTGAGAATAATAATTATAAAAGCGATAACAAGAAAAAAACATTCAGAAATATTATAGCTGCTGGATTAGTACTTGTAGTTTTATTTTTAGGTAAATTATTTAATATAGATATTAACTGGCAAGCAATTGGGACAAACTTTGGAACTCAAGAAAGTAATCTTTCTCTTCAATTCCGTAATGAAACAATGTGGGAAGATCACTTTGAAAAGCATGGAAGTGAATTTGGTTATAAAACTAAAGAGGAGTATCTAAAAGGAGCTAATGAAGTTATTAATTCATCTACTTCAAAACATAAAACAGAAGCAGAAGATGGTGATGAGATATACTATGATGAAGATAAAAATGAAATAGTATTTGTATCGGCAGATGGATATATTAGAACATATTTTAAGCCTAATGATGGAATAAATTATTATAATAGGCAGTAGTAAAATTGAAATTTATAATAAAAATATCTCCTATAATAAAAGTTATAGGAGATATTTTTATTATATAATTTTATTATTTGCAAAACATATAATGATAAAAAAATGTCAATACAAAATGAGAAAATAAAAATATTATATTTATAATAAAAAACAAAATTTACTTAAATAATTTTAAAAATTACAATAATAGAAAAAAATTAATACTATAAGGAATAAAAACACAAAAAAATAAGTGAAATTTACTAAAAATAATTAAATTTCGTGACTTTAATCACAGTTTATCTTTTGTAAAGAATATATAATAGCCTCATAGATTGTTATTTAAATAACAATAATATGGAGGGAATAATATGTTTAATGAAGAATTTAATAAAGTTGCAGGAGCAGCTAAAGCAAAAAGTGATTTATTAAAAAATAATAAGTTAGGGTATTTTGTTTCATCAATGTTAGCAGGAATTTTTGTAGGTATGGCTATAATGCTTATATTTACAATTGGAGGCTTGTTAACAGCAGCAGAATCACCAGCAACTAAGATTGTTATGGGAATTTCATTTGGTGGAGCTTTAAGTTTAGTTGTTTTTGCAGGTTCAGAGTTATTTACTGGAAATAATTTTGTAATGGCAGTAGGTTCATTAAATAAAAGCTTATCATGGGTAGATACTATAAAAGTATGGATAGTTAGTTTTATTGGTAACTTAGTTGGATCAATCTTAGCAGGATATATGTTTTACTTAGCAGGGCTTGCAAAGGGGCCAGTTGGAGAATTTATAGCAAATACTGCAGCTACAAAGATGAGTTTACCAGCTCAAGAATTATTCTTTAGAGGATTATTCTGTAATATACTAGTTTGTTTAGCAGTATGGTGTACTTTTAGATGTAAAGATGATGTTTCAAAATTAATAATGATATTTTGGTGTTTATTTATATTTATTACAGCTGGATTTGAACATAGCGTTGCTAATATGACATTACTTACAATTGGACTTTTATCTCCAGGTACAGCGGCTGTAAGCATTGCAGGTTATATATATAATATAGGAGTTGTAACTTTAGGAAATATGATTGGTGGAATATTCTTTGTTGCAATACCTTATTATTTAATATCAAGAAAAAATAAATAATATTATTATGATGAGAGTTAGTATAAATGCTAGCTCTTTTTTTATTAATATATTTTAAAAAAGTATCTATATTTATGAATATAAAAATAATAAATAAAATATTAGTAAAATAAGAGGGGGGAGTGTATATGAAATATGATAAGTGGCCATTACAATATAAATATAAAGATTTAGAGCCTTATATTGATACAGAAACAGTATGTATACACTATACAAAGCATTTACAAGGATATGTAGACAAACTAAATAAAGTACTTGAGGGATATGAAAAATTTACTGAAGGAAAAACATTGGAAGAAATACTTTATAATGTTGAAAAAATACCCAAGGAAATAAGAAAGGATGTAATTAATCAAGGTGGAGGTGTAGCAAATCATAATTTATATTTTTCTATTTTATCAAAGAAGCCTAAGAAATGTCCCAATGGTAAGTTATTAATAGAGATTAATAAGAAGTATGGTGATATAGAAAAATTAAAAGATGAAATATCAAAGAGAGCTATAAATCAATTTGGATCAGGGTATTCATGGCTTGTAGTTAATGAAAAAGGAGAGCTTGATGTAATTTCAACATCTAACCAAGATTCTCCATTAATTTTCAAGATGAAACCTATATTAACAATTGATGTGTGGGAACATGCATATTATTTAAAATATAAGAATTTGAGAGTTAATTATATAAAAAATATTTGGAATGTATTAGATTGGTCAAAGGTTGAAGAAAATTATTTGAGAGAATGTTCTAAGTAAAGCTTAAATAATATCAATGTTGAAATAATAAATTGATGATGATATAGTTTAAGCTATATTAGCTTTATAGTAAGCTAAATAATAACTAAAGAAAGATTAAATTAGTCGATTGCGAAACTAACTTTAAAAATTGAACAAAAATATTGATAAAAGCTAAATATAGGAAAATGATTGGAATATGAATAAAAATTTCTAAAAAAGCGCACACTAAAAAAGCCTAAGATAATTACCAAATTTTAAGCTATAACTTTTTTTATTGATAATATATTTTGGGTATCATTTATATTGCTAGCTATTAACACAACAATTAGCTGAGTTATAGCTGATAAAATCACTTCAGATTTAAGTGATTCTGTATTGTTAAGTTTTGTGTACTGTAAAGCAAGTGGATACTTCATCATGAAATTTGTTC
>UQQU01000040.1 GCA_900543325.1 uncultured Clostridium sp.
AAGTTTACTTTTTATTCAACTGTAAAATTATTCAAGAAAAAATGCACTATTATAGATATATAATTTATATTACCATAATTTTTCTGCATCTTCTAATATGCTTTATAACTTATACTATCCTATTTAAACAAATCTAAAATTTCTTCATTTGTTAATTTAGAAATATTATTTATATTTAAGCTATCATCGCTCATAACACTATTTATTATTTCTCTCTTGTCCTCTTGTAGCTGAATAATCTTTTCTTCAATTGTATCTTTAGCAATAAGCTTAATTACTTCAACTATATTTTTTTGACCTATCCTATGTGCCCTATCTGTTGCTTGATCTTCTATTGCAGGATTCCACCATGGATCCATATGCATAACAAATTTTGCTGATGTTAAATTAAGTCCTGTTCCTCCTGCTTTTAAAGAAATTAAGAAAACCTCTGGTTCTTTACTTTCATTAAATTCTGATACAAGCTTTATTCTTTCCTTAGCATTAGTAGATCCATCTAAGTATTTATTTCTTATTTTTCTTATATTTAATTCCTCTTCTATCTTTTTTAACACTGAAGTAAATTGAGAAAATACTAATATTTTATTATTATCTTCTATAACTCCCTCTATTATTTCAATAGCAATATTTAACTTCCCACTATCACCAGTATAATCCTTATTAACTAAAATAGGATCTTGGCATATCTGTCTTAATCTTGTTAAATAAGAGAAAATCGTTATATTATCATCTTCTCCAGTTTTTAACTTCAACTTAACCTCTTTCATATAATTTTTATAAGCTAACTTTTGTTCACTAGTCATTGGAACATAATACTTTTTCTCAATCTTTTCAGGTAATTCAGTTATAACATCTCTTTTCAATCTTCTTAATATAAATGGATTTATTAACGACTTTAATTCCTCAATTTCCTTTTCACTTCTATTAACAAATTTCTTCTTAAACTTTTTTTCGTCAAATAAATATCCTGGCATTATAAAATCAAAAATTGACCATAATTCAATTAATGAGTTTTCTATTGGAGTACCTGTTAATGCAAATTTTACTTTTGCATTTATCTCTTTAATTATCTTAGTATTTTGTGCTTTAGGATTTTTAATATTTTGCGCCTCATCTATAATACAATAATCAAAAATTCCATCTTTATAAAATTCTATATCATTTTTAATTGTTCCATAAGTAGTTAAAATAACATCATAATCTTCCTTGTTATCTAATACTTTCTTTCTGGCACTCTTGCTTCCATGGATAATTCCAACATTTAAGCTTGGTGCAAACTTTTCAAACTCTTCCTTCCAATTATATATAAGAGAAGTTGGTGTAACTACTAATGACTTTTTATTCTTCTTATATAAAAGAAATGCAATTACTTGAATGGTCTTTCCAAGTCCCATTTCATCTGCTAAAATTCCACCAAAATTCATTTCACTTAAAGACAATAAATAATTTACACCAACAATTTGATAATTCCTTAATATTCCATTTAATTCTTTTACTCCATGAACTTCCTCTATAACTCTATTTTCCAATCTTTTAGAAACTACCTTTAAAATCTCTGAGCCCCTTATAAAGTTTAAATTATAATTTTCTATACTATCTTCTATAAATATAGCTTTACTTTTATCTACCTCTATTTGTCCATCATATATTTCTTGGTTATATATTAAATTATCAATAATATTAAAGAAATTAGCTATTCCTAAATCTCTTAAATTTAATAGTCGTCCTTTTTTAGTTTTATAAAAATCCCTATCATCTTCTAAACTTTGTAATACATTTATATACTCACTATACTCTAATCCATCTATATTATACTTAAATACTAACTCTTCATCTTTTTCTTCAAATATAGCTTGTATATCACTACTTCCTACAAGATTAACTTCATTAAAATTCTTAGAAAATTCTAAGCTATAAAATTCTTCAAAAAACTTTAATCCAGTAGTTAAAAACTCATAACGTTCTTCATCATTTCCAATAAATAAAAACTCATTTATCTTTTTTATAAATCTATATCTTTCTAATTTCATTGAGATTTCTTCCTCAAAATTATTATCCCTTAGGAAGTACTCTATATTTTTATCTAAGATATTTATTATTTTTCCAAAGTAATTAACAGTAGCTTTGCATTTAATATTATTATTTTCATTTTTAAAGAAAAACTTAACTTTATAATAATTTCTACAAAAATTTTTAACTCCCTCACCTAACATTATATCTTTGCTAATATTCCCTAATAATTTAAATAACTTATTAATAGAATCTTCCTGTTTAGGATATTCTATTTTCCCATCACTTTTTAACTTATAATACAATACTTTATAGCTATTTATTTGCTTATCACTTGGCAAGTAAATTTTTCTATCATTTAAAAACACAGTAAAATTATCATTTAGGGGAATAGGTAACTTTTTCTTTGTAGTCAAAATTATTTTATCAAAATCTATTTTTACAGTAAAAGACAAAGGCATATCCTCTTTTATAATATAACTTTCATAATTGATATAATCATAATTTAGCTTAACTTTTCTATTGTAACTTAACAACTTTAAAATTTCTTCTATATATTCTTGGTTAACTCTTAAAAGCTTATTTTCTACAACCTTAAATGAGTTTTCGTTATTTAAATTTAAAGCTATATAATTTAAAAGCCTTTCATCATCATCCTTAAATTTCATATAAGAAGCATTATATAAGAACTCTCCATTAATTCTAAGATGTCCTTTTACTTCTTTACACTTTAAAAACTCACTAATTTTAGGAATTAAATAAGTAACATTTTCACCAACTCTAATTTGTATATCAAATGTCTTATTATCATTTCTTTTAATATCTAAATCTAAATTTAGTATCTTCTTTTCAATATTTACTTTAATTACTTTGCTTTCTTTAGTGTTACTTAAAGTTGTATTTTCCTTATTTATTTTCTTTATTTTATTTTTGGCCACAATATAGAAATAAAATATACTTGCAATTATATGCTTACAAATATAATTAGATTTATGTTTTGAAAATTCTTCATATGTACTACATGTACATGTTGCCCCTATTACTCTTTCTCTTTTTAAATTGTACTTAATATGACAACTATACTCTTTACTATTATCTTTTTCTATCACTCTTGAATATATATGATAAATATCATTAATCTTTTTGCTACTTAAATTTGATACTAATCTATTTTTATAAATTTCTTTACCTTCTTTTATACTAATATTAGATCCTAAGGCTAATACATTATCTAATAACTTCTTTAAATCCACCTTTTCACCTCATTATCATATAATTAATTAAATCATTATATCATAAGTTTTTACCTACGTTAATAGCCATAAATTCATCTTAATGCTTAAATATTTTATTATAAAAAAATATAAAGTAGTTCATAAATATTTTATTATGAAACTACTTTATATTTGAATTTAAGGTGGAAATTTATAAAATTACATCTCTTATTTGAGCTGTAAAATTAACATTATTAACTTATAGTTCTACTATAAACTCATTTTCTTTAACTTCAATTTCTTTATCATTGAAGAATACCTTTTTAGTATGCTCTAAATTATTAAAAATTATTTTTATTTTATTATACTTTTTAGAATATCCTATATTTTCTTTTAATTCTATTCTTAATTCCTCTGCCAACTTACAGTTAATAATATATTTATTTAGCTTTCCATTTCTATAATCAAAACTTTCACCATCATCTAATATATGAGTATAAGTTGATTCTCCATTTTCTTTACCTAAATATATATTTAATGTTAATATATCATCATTATTTTCTCCAATATAGCTTTGCTCTCTTCCTACTGGAATTATCGATAATGATTTTATAAATATAGGACAAATATCTAATGGAGCTTCTTTAATTATATATTGACCACCCTTATACTCTTCTCCAGTCCAATAATCAATCCAATTATCACTCTCTGGTAGGTAAACTAATTTATGTCTAGCTCCTTGTTCTACAACTGGAGATACTAAAATGTTATCACCAAAATTAAATTCATCATTTATTTCATAGGTTTTTCTATCATTTTGATAGTTAAACAATAATGGTCTAATTATTGGTTCTCCAGTCTCCTCACATTTATACATCATATCATATAAATAGGGAATTAACTTATATCTTAATTTAATATATTTTCTATTTATATCTTCTGTAGTTTTATCAAAAGCCCATGGTTCTTGTTCTCTACTTCCAATAGTTGAATGATTTCTAAATAACGGTGTAAATGCACCAACTTGAACCCATCTACTTAATAGTTCAGGAGTACAATCATGTCCAAATCCTCCAACATCAGTACCACAAAAAGCCATACCACTAAGTCCAAGATTCATTAGCATAGGTAGTGACATTCTTAAATGCTCCCATGTACTTTGATTATCTCCAGTCCAAACTGTAGCATATTTTTGAGTTCCTGCATAACATGCTCTAGTTACTACAAATGGTCTTTTGTTTGTAGCTCTTTTAATACCTTCATAAGTAGCTTTATCCATCATATGTCCATAAACATTATGAATTTCTTTATGAGTAACTAAAGTTCCATCATTATTAAAAACTACATCATCTGGAAGGGGTCCATTGAAACTAGCTGGTTCATTCATATCATTCCATATTCCTGAAACACCTAAATCCATCATTATTTTCTGATTCCCAGCCCACCATTCCCTTGTGTTAGAATTCATAAAATCTGGAAATACAGATTCTCCTGGCCAAACAGAATTCTTATAAACTATTCCATCTTTATCTGTAGCAAAGTAACCTTTCTTTAACCCTTCATCATAAATTTTATACCCTTTATCTACCTTAACTCCTGGGTCTATAATAGTAACTACCTTGAATCCCATTTCTTTAAGCTGCTGTAAAAACTCTTTTGGATTTTCGAATTTTTTATTATCCCATGTAAAAACTCTAAAACCATCCATATAATCTATATCTAAATAAATAGTATCACATGGAATATCCTTTTCCCTAAAACACTTAGCAATCTCCATAGTTCTTTCCTGTGGAGCATAAGACCATCTACATTGTTGATATCCAAGTGTCCATAATTGAGGCAATGGTGTTTTTCCAGTTAAATTAGTATATTCATTAACTACTTCCTTTATAGTAGGTCCATACATAAAATAATAATCTAAATTACCATCTACAGCTCCAAAATAGTAATAATTAGAATTCTCTTTTCCCATATCAAAATGACTTTCAAAATGGTTATCGAAGAAAATACCGCAAGCTTCTTCATCCTTTAATGTTATTAAAAAAGGTATTGATTTATATAATTGCGCATATGTTTCTCCATGTGGTGTTGGATCATCAGTATTCCAATTTCTATAATGATAACCCTTCTTATTTAATGAACCTGTTCTTTCTCCAAGTCCATAAAAATACATATTATCTTCCATAACTTTAGATACATAAATCTTATATTCTTCATGACCTTCTAATTTATGGCCTTCTTCCGCTGCTAATGTAGAATTAGCCCCTAATCTTCTAAAAGGATCTCTTTTACCTCTATAATCCCTACATAAAATTTCACCTTTTGAATTATATATATCAACTTTAAAATCATCATAAATATTAATACTTAAAACATTTGTTTTTATATTTAAAACTTCATCATCAAATTTAACTTCAAACTTAACTTTATTATTTAATAGGTTTTCAACCGCCTTAGAATTTCTTTCTTTCCTATGTAATGGCACAAAGAAATTAACAACTCTTTCATTTACCAAAGTTATAGTACTTTGAATTTTTTCATAATTCACTAAAACTTTATTTTCACTAACCTCATAATTTAATATTTTTCCAAACATAATCTCTTCTCCTTAACCATAACAAAACATTTTATTTAAAAAATGTAATTATAATGTTATTATATTATTTAAAGAAGTATAATACTTGCAGTATACTAACAATTTATAAGACAATACTGCTGTACTAGGAGATTTCATGAATAATTTAGATTTTATAAACTTAAAAGAAAATACTACACATGGTGACTTTATATTACCATTTTCAATTTATAAAGGAACACTTAGTCCAAACTTTCCTTCTATTGCAGCTCATTGGCATGAAGAAATTGAAGTTATTATAGTTTTAGATGGAAGCTGTGATTACAGAATAAATTTAGATTCATTTGTTATAAATAAAGGTGATATTTTAATTATCGATTCTCAAAGTCTACACTCATTAACATCTATTCCAAATCAAAATATGACTTGGGCTTCTTTTGTTTTTAATATAAATATGTTAAAAAGCTCTAATACTGATGGAGTATTATTAAAATATATTGCTCCTCTATTAAATCACCAACATCAATTACCTATTATCATTAAAGATAATATAGATTGCTATTCTAAAATATTTGATGTTATAGAAAATATAATATACTGCTATTATGAAAAAGATATTGCCTATGAGCTTGAATTAAAATCTTTACTATTTAAATTTTTTTCATTACTTTATAAAAATAATCTAATTGAAAAACATCAAAGTAAAAATAACCTTACAATTAATACTACAGATAAAATTAAATTAGTTTTAAATTATATAAATGAGCATTACTCTGAAGATATTTCTATAAATACTTTAGCTGAACTTTGTGAATATAGTGAATATCATTTTATGCGTTTTTTTAAAAAACATATTGGCCTAACTTGTATACAATATATTAATAATTTAAGGCTTGAAAAATCATCTATTTTATTAACTTCTACAAATAATGCTATAATGGATATTTCTTTAGAAGTAGGCTTTGATAATCTATCATATTTTAATAAATTATTTAAAAGAAAATATAATCTAACTCCAAAGGAATTTAGAACAATAAATTCAACTATTTTCAAATAACAATATAAAAAAAGTAACAGTTTATTTTTACTGTTACTTTTTTAATAATAATTTTTTTAATCCACTGATTTTAAAGATTCAACCATTTGAACTTTCTTTAACTTATAATACATAGCCCAGTTTACTAATAATGAGAAAATAATTGTTAAAATAGCTGCCATAATAAAACTTTTAATATCTATAGTTCTACCAAACATAACATAATCCATTTCAACTGTTACCATTATAAACTTATGGAAAACCGTCCCTAATAACAATCCTCCTATTGTTCCAATAACAGTTAATAATATATTCTCTCTAAATATATAAGCTGAAACCTCGTTATCATAGAACCCTAAAACTTTAATTGTGGCTATTTCTCTTATACGTTCAGAAATATTAACATTAGTTAGGTTATATAATACTATAAATGATAATGCACCTGCACAAAATATCATAACTAACACTACTAAATCTAATGATTTAATTGTATCATCAAAATTATCCTTTATACTGCTATTACTTACTATTCCAGCAACTCCATTTATATTTATTAAGTTATTAGATACCTCATTTATAGAGTCTTCATTCTTTACTTTAATAAATATACTATTTTCCTCTGGAGTTTTATTAAATATCTCTTTATAATAATTAGCATCAATATAAATATAGTGATTAATATAATGTTCTACTATTGCCCCAACTTTAGCTTGTGCCTTATTATCATTACTATTTATAATCTCTATTTCATCTCCAACTTTAACATCTAATAATTTAGCTAGTTTTTCACTTATTGCTACTCCATTCTTAGGTAAAATAATTGTTTCCTTACTCTTTCTATCTTGTAAATGTTCAAACTCATCAAACTTTTCATCTTCATCTGTAACTATAATATTAACATTTTTACTTATTTCATTTGATAAGGCTTCTCCACTTTCACTTCTTACAAAAATAAAATCATTTACCTTTGAATCTTCATTTAGATAATTCTCTAAATTATTCTTTTCATCATTATTTATAGTTCCATTTAAATTTGCTGAAATATTATATTGTGTTAAATCTCCATATTGTTTATTTACAACAGTTTTTATAGAATCTTTAATACCAAAACCAGCAACTAATAATGCTGTACTTCCTGCAATTCCAATTACAGTCATTAAAAATCTCTTCTTATACCTAAAAATATTTCTTACTGTTACTTTACCAATGAAATTAAATCTATTCCAAATAAAAGGAATTCTCTCTAATAAAATTCTTTTACCTTCTTTTGGTGCCTTAGGTCTCATTAACATTGATGGAACTTCAATAAGTTCAATTCTACATGCGGCATATGTTGCTAATGTAGTTACTCCTATAGCTACAGCAAAAACCATTATAGCTAAAGGTATATGTACTACATAGCTCATTTTGGGAAGTATATATAATATGTTATATGCATCAAAAATAACTAATGGTAACACAGTAAAACCTAAAGTAATTCCTACTATACCTCCAATTAAACTTGCAAATAATGCATAAACAATAAACTTTTTAGCAATACTCCCTTTATCGTATCCTAAAGCTTTTAATGTTCCTATATTTACTCTTTGTTCATCTACCATTCTAGTCATTGTTGTTAAACATACTAATGCTGCTACTACAAAGAAAAATACTGGAAATACATTTGATAATTTATCAATACTATTTGCACTATTTTCATAGTCTACATAAGAATAATGTGACTTTCTATCTAAAACATAAAGATCTGGCTTTTCTATTTCTGATATTTTCTCTTCTGCTTCTTCTAATTCTTCTCTTGCTTTAGAAAGTTCCTCTTCTGCTTTTTTCTTATTTTCCTCTAGTTCTTTTTCTCCCTCAGCTAGTTTTACTTTTCCATTTTCTATTTCATCTTTTGCATTTTCTATTTGATCATATCCTTGATTTTTAGCTTCTTCTAAATCAGCCCTTGATCTATTAATTTTATTTTTGCCCTCTTCTATTTGTGCCTTAGCTAAGTTTAAGTCATTCTCTTTTGCTAATAATTCATCTTTTTTACTTTGAAGCTCTGATTTTGCTACATTAATTTTATTATTAGCTTCTTTTATTATTGTATCTAATGAATTTATCTGTACTTCAATAGAAGATTTTTCTTCATCACTTAAACTCTCATGCTTTAACATATCCTCTAGTGAAGATTTTTGACCTATCAAACCTTCTAAATAAACTTCTGAATCATTAATAGAGTTTTCAGCTTTAATAAATTCCTGCTCTATACTTTCTTTTACTTCATAAAATTTATTTATTCCATTATTAAGCTGTGATTCCTTTTCATTTAATTCTTGCTCTGCTTTTAAAATCTCTTCTTGTCCATTCTTCAATGAATTTTCTAACTCATTTTTCTTACTATTAAGCTCATTTTCCCCTTCAGCTAATTTCTTTCTTGAAGTATCTATTTCATTTTGAGCTTTTTCTAATTGCTCTTCAACTTCACTCTTTTTACTTTCATATTCATCTTTACCTTTATTTAATTCTTCACTAGCTTCATTTATTACTTCATCATATCTTCTATCAATGATTACATTAGAAATGTTTTCTATAGATTCTTTAACCTTATCTGTTACCTCAAAATATTTCTCATCATATGAATCTAAAGCTTTAGCATCCTTAACAGTAACATAAATGTCTGTATATACTTCACTTTTAAAATCAGATTCATTTACAAACATATATGTTTTTACACTACCATTTCCAATATTACTACTTCCAATTTGATCACTTAAATAATAAGGAGTTTCTGCTATACCTACAATTTCATATTCATTGGTTGCAAGACTATCTTTAATATCACTATCATCACCAGAATTTAAGTTAAGTTTATCTCCAATTTTCAAATTTAGACTACCAAAATTTTCTTTAGCAATAACACATTCACCTTCTTTAGTAGGTAAATGCCCTTCAATTAAATTTAATCTATTTATATAATCCTCATTATCATCACTTAAATTATTATTAGGTAAACTATGCACCCTAATTACAAACTCATCTGAATCTACTTTAGATATAACATCTAAAGTTTTTGATGGTTCAACTCCTAAAACACCCTCTATATTTTTTATATCCTTTACATCTTCATCAGTTAAGCCTAAAGTTGATACTACTCTAAGATCCATTAAATTATAATCATCATAATACTTATCTGCTGTAGCTTTCATATCTATAGGGGCAATTTTTACTCCTGCAAACAGCATTACACCTAAAGCAATAATTGATGCAATTGAAAAAAATCTTCCTTTAGACTTATTTATATCCCTAAATATATCTTTCCATAATGCATTTTTCATAATTACCATTCAATCCTTTCTACAGGAACTGGATTTTTATTTATAGTAATTTTTTGAATTCTACCATTCTTAACCTCAATAACCTTATCTCCCATAGGAGTTAAAGCTAAGTTATGGGTAATTATTATTACTGTAACGCCTTCTTTTCTACAAATATCTTGAAGTAACTTTAATATAGCTTTACCAGTATTATAATCTAATGCTCCAGTAGGTTCATCACAAAGTAATAATTTAGGATTCTTTGCTATTGCTCTTGCTATTGCTACCCTTTGCTGCTCTCCACCTGATAACTGTGATGGAAAGTTATTTTTTCTATCACTTAATCCAACTGAATCTAAAACTTTATCAATATTTAATGGATTTTTAGAAATCTGAGTAGCTAATTCTACATTTTCTCTTGCAGTAAGATTTTGAACTAAATTATAAAATTGAAATACAAATCCAATATCATATCTCCTATATGTTATTAAATCTTTTTGAGAATATTTGCTAATTTCATTATTATCAACTATAACTTTGCCTGATGATACCGTATCCATTCCACCTAATATATTTAGAATAGTACTTTTTCCAGCACCGCTTGCCCCTGCTATTATGACAAATTCCCCTTTATTTACTGAAAAATCAACTCCTCCTAAAGCATGAATTTCCACTTCTCCCATCTTATATTTTTTCTTCACATCTTTAAACTCTATATAGCTTTCCAAATTTGTCTCTCCTCCACTTCTACCGTTTATATGTCATCAGTATACACCAGTTAATTTATACCTACAACATATATAGTATTTTTTCAAATTTTGTTCATATATTATTAAAATTTTATATTTCCTTTTATTTTACCTATCATTTTTTGTCTAAGGAACGAACTTTTTAGCTTTGAATATAATAATTAGTATAATAAATATATAAGGAGCGGCATATGCATATCATTCCGTCTATTTTATTAGCATTTTCCGCAAGTTTAGACAGCTTAATAATTGGAATTGCTTATGGAATAAAGAAAATAAGAATTAAATTTTCTATTAATATAATAATTGCATTAATTGTTACTTTAGGCACCTTCCTTTCAATGATTCTAGGTGCCATTTTAAGCGAATTTATTCCTGCATATATTTGCAATTATATTGGTGCAATTCTTTTGATCATTGTTGGTTTGTTTATGACCTTTGATTTCTTTAAAGAACAAAGAAATTTAAAGAAAAATGAAATATGTACAGCAAAAGAAAATAAGGATATTATTGAATCATTACATTACGATGATATATTAACTAATAATAAAACCGCTGATATCAATGGTTCTGGTAATATCGAAGTTAAAGAAGCTATTTCATTGGCAGTAGCACTTAGCTTAAATAACTTTGCTCTTGGTCTTGGTGCAAGTATGTCAGGAATAAGCATTCCTTTAACTACAATTTTTACATTTATTTTTAGTATACTCATATTGATTTTAGGTTTAAAAATAGGTAACAGCTTCTTATCTAAGATTTTCGGTAAATACTCTGATTTATTATCAGCTATTATAATTATAGCAATGGGAATATTTCAATTACTATAAAAATAAAACTATGCTCCTTAATTATATTTAAATTGAGGAGCATAGTTTATAGCTTTATGCTATTACTTTATTAATAAGTCTTATAATATAGCTTATAGTATAAAAATCTCTATCTATTTGTGATTTTATTTCATTAAATCCTTTAATTAATTCTTCTTCAGTAAAATTTTCTTTAAGTATCATTAATGTTAAAGTATTAATATTGCCTTCCTTTGTATCAAAAATTCTAGAAGCCTTGACATACTTATTTTCCATTAAATTATTTAATGCTTCTTCTAACCCTGAGCTTATATTTATTTCAGGCATTCCTTCAAATATTCTTACTCCTTCAAGTTCAGCACTAAAATTCTTTGTCTTTTCTAATTTACATCCTAAAAATATAGTATTTTCGAATTTTGCATCTTTAAAATCAGTACCATCTAAATTTGCACCTTCAAAAATAGCATTTTTAAATTTTGCATTTTTAAACTTACTATTTTTTAAATTAGTTCCTATAAACTCTGTTCCTTCAAAAGTTCCTTTCATAAAACTACAAGTTTTAAAATGCGCCCCTCTAAAAGTCGCAAAATTAAAGTTTGAATTTGAAAAATTACAATTATAGCAATTACTTCTTTTAAAATTCTTATACATAAAGTTCTTATCTTTTTTCTCTATATTATTATAATGAAAATTTTCGCTCCCGCTATTATCTTTTGCCATTTCCTTCTCCTTTTGCTTCCTAGTATATCCTACAATCTTATATATTTTTAATTAAAAAGTCAACTAAACTTTCTATATTTTACAAATGAATATTAAATTTTTAAGTGAGAAATAATAATAAAGAGGTTTATTTGAAAGGTAAAACAAAGGAGGTTTTTTGAATTGAAAAAATTTATTTGTACCGTATGTGGATATGTTCATGAAGGAGATACTCCTCCAGAAGTATGTCCAGTATGTAAAGCACCTGCTAGCAAGTTTGAAGAAATGAAAGGTGATATGACTTGGGCAGATGAACATAGAATAGGAATTTGTGAAGGTGTAGATCCTGAAATTATAGAGGGATTAAGAGCCAATTTTACTGGTGAATGTACTGAAGTTGGTATGTATTTAGCAATGTCTCGTGCTGCTGATCGTGAAGGTTATCCTGAAATTGCAGAGGCATATAAAAGAATTGCTTATGAGGAAGCAGATCATGCAAGTAAATTTGCAGAAATGCTAGGTGAAGTTGTCTCTCCTAGTAGTAAAGCAAATCTAGAAGCTAGAGTTGAGGCTGAATTTGGTGCTTGCGATGGTAAAAAGAAACTCGCTACTTTAGCAAAGCAAAACAATTTAGATGCTATTCATGATACTGTTCACGAAATGTGTAAAGATGAAGCAAGACATGGAAGAGCATTTAAAGGCTTACTAGATAGATATTTTAGCTAATAAATTTATTTATAAAAGGAGATATAAAAATGGCAAAAATTAATTGTGATGTAACTAATTGTTCATATAATAGTTCAGGCGTTTGTTTTTCAAATCGTGTTGATATCGGAGGAATGGCTTCTTGTGGAGAAAATGATACATGTTGTGGTTCATTCTTAGATAAAAAACATTATAGTGATTTAGCTAATTGCTCAGAAAATTCTGGTCCTTGTGATTGTTTAGTATGTAAAGTAAGTAGTTGTTCACATAATGAAAATTGCCTTTGCAATCTTTCATCTATTCAAGTAAATGGAGGTAACGCAAACCTTTATACAGAAACTAATTGTGGAAGCTTTGATAAAGAATAGTAATAATAATTTAGGCAAATGATACTAAATTATATCATTTGCCTTATATGTACTTTATTCTACTTCTTCATTATTTTCTGCATTTTCTAAATCCATAATTAGACTTTTAATTTCTTCACTGTCAATGCTATCATCTATTATTTCTTTAAAATATTCTATTGCCTCTTCATTTCTACCTTGTCTTAGTAATTCATAAGCATATTCTTCAATAATCCTAGTATCTTCAGGTTCTAATGTATTTGCTTTAATTAAATATTCTTCAATTAAATCATATACTTTTAACTCTTTATAGCAAATTGCTAAAGCAAAATAGTTTTCACCATCATCTTTATTTATTTCTATAGCTTTATTGAAATAATCAATTGCCTCTTCAAAATTTTTATTATTTGCTTCATATATACCAAGCCCAGTATATGCTCTCTCACACATCTCATTAGCTTCTATTGCTTCTATTAATGCTTCTCTTCCTAATTCTCTATTATTTAAATCAATTAAATATGTCCATCCGATTATACACTTTAAATTAGCTATTTGTACATTATCACATTCATATTTTTCAATATAGTCTATACATCTATTTATTGCATCTTCATAATTTCTTTCTCTAATATCTAATTCTATTAAAAATGTATTAGCTAAGTATTGTTCCGGCTCTTCTTTTATTACTCTTTCAAAACATCTTCTACTTTCTACATAAAGACCTAAACTAAGTAAAGCTTCTCCCTTTACGTTATATCCATATACAATATGGTCACAACCTAAGTCAAAAGCCAAATCTACAGCAGCAATTGCATCCTCAAAAAAACCTTGAACTAAATAACAATGACCAGTATATAATAAATATTCTGGATTTCCACTTTTTTTAAATCCATCACTACTATATTTTAATGCTTCTTGAACGTCATACATTAATATTTCATTAAATATCTCTTCTATGTTCTCCATTTTTTATCTTCCTTATCTAAAATATTTTATTATTATTCTTGCCATAAATTTATTTTATTAACTTATATATATTAATTTATCAAATTAATATTTGGAGCTTCAAAGAGATAGCTCCAAATTTAAATGTATAACTAAATTTTAAACTCTGTATTCTTATCGTATGTTTCAGATTTTAATAAATAACGCTTTAATATCTTAGAAGAAAATATTTTAAAGTTTAATGCAGGGTTTATTTCAATTGTATAATCTCCTTTTATTATACAATCTTTTAATTCATTTATAGTTGAACACTCCTTATTTAAGCTAGTATATATTCCTCCAAGCTGAATAGGTGTATGACTATCACTTCCAGTAATAATATTAACTCCTAACTCTTGAGATAAATTAATTAATTCATCTCTAGTAATACTCTCACCTTTTTTAAATATATCCTTTCCATTTAGGTCTAAAGCATCTAATCTCTTTAATAACTCATGTGACTGATTACATAATTTATGACCTCTTCTACATGGGTGTGCCCCAATCTTTAATAAATTAAATATATCTGCTTGATCTAATAAGTCTTCTAATTCTATTAAATTGTCTTTTTCTCTAAATCCCTTTAATAACTCATAAATATCAATAATACTATCTCTCTCACCGGCTAAAATTACATGACCTTTATTTTTAATACTAACTTCCATTGCAGGAAATACTGATATACCTTCTACAATATATCTATCCCCTTCATAAATAAAATTCTTTTCTAAAAAATCATAAATAACAAGAAAATCTTTTGCATTGAAGTGTTCACAGAGAATTATTCCATTTAGGCCATTACTCTTTGCAAAATATATTTCACTCATAAAAAACTCTTTATTAAAATCTTTTCTTTTGCTTAGTAAGCCATGGACATGAAAATCCATATTCATTTATTTTTCACACCCTTATTTTATTCCCAATATTGCTGAAGGTAATCTAATTACCCTATATTTATTAGTATATTAAACTTATATCTTTTATGTTAATTATAAAAAAATTTTTTAATATTTTACTTCTTTCATACAAAGTCCTTTTGCTGGTGCTTTTTCGGCTAATTTACTTCTATTTTTTTCTTCTAACAATTCTTTTACTTTTATAGGTTCAATTTCTCCCTTTGCAACCTTTATTAAAGTTCCACTTAGAATTCTTACCATATTTAACAAAAACCCATTTCCATTATATTCAATCTTTATAATATTATCTTTTTCTGTTATATTTATATAATTTATTGTTCTAATTGTTGACTTCTTTGATTTATCTTTAACTGCGCTGAAGCCTTTAAAATCATGAGTACCTAATAAATATTTACTTGCTTCTTTCATCTTTTCTATATCTAGTTGACCTTCAACATGATAAGCATATTTCTTAAGAAAAACATTTGCAAATTTATTATTATCAATAGTGTATACATAAGTTTTTGATATGGCATTTAATCTTGAATGAAATCTATCACTAACCTCTCTTAATGATGTTACAGATATATCTTCTGGTAAAAACTCATGTAAATATTTAGATATATCTGGTAGCTTTTTTTCACTATTAGTCTTAAAATTTGCTATGTATTTATCTGCATGAACTCCAGTATCAGTTCTACCACAACCAATTACTTGTATTTCTTCTCCTGTCATTTTAGATAATACTTTTTCTATTTTATCTTGTATAGTTGATACGCTAGTTCCCTTTATATTTTGTTTTTGCCACCCCTTATATCTTGAGCCGTCATATTGAATGGTCATTCTTATATTTCTCATACATTATCTCTCTTTTCTTTAATTTTATTTATCTTTTTTTAAGTTTGAAGCCTTCTTTATAACTAACAACTTTTACATTAAGTACATTTAATAATTTCTCTAAGCTTTTAACTTGATTTATATATTCAATTTTTCCACTCTTAAGTAAATTATTTATATTTTTAATAATATCCTCTTTTTCTTCTTCCCCTAATCTTCTTTTAGTTTTTATAACCTCTCTATTTATAAAGGTTAATGTTTCCCAAATTTGTTCATTTGTTATTTTATTAAAATCATTTATCACTCTTGTATATCCAACTCTTCTATTATTAGGTGGATAAGCTTCCTTAAAGAGTTCTAAGAAGTAGTTTGTTTCTTTAGGATCTCTATTTTCAACATATTTTCCAAGTCCAGATTTTAACTGATTTTTTAAATACATAATAGTATTAGCTTTTACTATTGTATTCATTTCCTCTATACTCTTATAAATTATAGTATATATTTCTTGAATCTTATCAGCTTCTAATCCTTCTTTAGCTAATGGTTTTATTATTTCTATAACTTCTAATATATTCTTTTTAGAATTTAATTCTTTCCCAAATAGTTTATCTAAAATTTCTTTTCCAGTAAGTTCTTTTAAATTATTTTCTTCCATCATTTGTATCCTGCCTTAACTTTTATTTTCTTTTATTAATGAAATATTGATATGATACTTTATTAAACTATCATATCAATATTTAAATTTATATTAAAGTTTAAATTTATAAATGTCTACTTCTATTTAAATAATTTTTCAATATCTATCACTTAAGCTCATCATCCTTCATCCTATTAAAAATTATCTATTATAATAACTCCTTATATAGGCTAATTATATTCTTATAAAATATTTTTTCCACCTCATCATAAGTAAATCCATTTTTTAATAGTGCCTGTGCCAATAATTGAATTTTTGAAGCATCATTAATTTCTAATGTACTTTTTATTCCATCAAAATCTGTTCCTAAAGCAATTACATCTATTCCTCCAATATTTTTAATATGCTTAATATGCTTTACCAAATCCTCTATATAAGTAAATGTTAAATCTGTATGTGGTGTAGGCTTCACAAAGTCTGAACAAAAATTAATTCCTGTCACTCCACCTTTATCCGCTAACTTCTTTATCATATCATCAGTTAAATTTCTAACAACATTTGTTACAACTCTTGCATTGCTATGACTTGCTACAAATGGTTTTTTGCTATATTTTAAAACATCATAAAATCCAGCATCAGATAAATGCGAAACATCTACTATAACTCCTAAATTCTCCATCTCTCTTACTAACTCTACTCCAAAAGCAGTAAGTCCAAAGTCTGTATTTGGAGTTGTGAAATCTGGTTTTTCAGTAATATTACCACAAGTATCTATCTTTATTTTAAAATTAGGAAATCCAACACCATTTATATGATTCCAAGTTAA
Source organism: uncultured Clostridium sp. (assembly GCA_900543325.1). GTDB lineage: Bacteria > Bacillota > Clostridia > Clostridiales > Clostridiaceae > Clostridium. The sequence goes on from UQQU01000040.1 coordinate 17,621, forward strand.
TGTTATAAGCCTAACACCTTGATTATAAACTGTTTTTAAATTTTCTAAAGATCCTTCAAGTGCTCCTGCATCTTCTATAGTTAATAGTGCAGCTATTTTATTTTCCTTTTCACACTTACATATATCTTCATATGAATATACTGGCTTAATAATATCTTTATTAGCTTCTAGTTCCTCATAATAAACAGCTATCATCTCTTGCAAAGTTTTATAAGGATTTTTATGTTTTTTTATATCTATAAACATTGCAAAATTTTGCAGTAAATACTCTCCTTTAGTTAACTTGCTTATATCTACATGAAAATTATTTTCTTTTAAATTATAGTTATTACCTAAAAGTCTATTTTCATAAATTTCTCCAATAGTATCACAATGCATATCTGCAACTTTCATTCCCTTTTCCCTCCAAAATTCTTTCTTATTTAATTATATCATATATAACTTCATATGAAAAAAGTGGCAAACCTATGCTTGCCACTGGAATCTTCCTATCACTGGATACTATATTAATTTTTCTACTACTTCACTTGGTGCTGGAACAGTAAAAATTAAATCTTCATCAACTTTTACCTTACATTCTTCTTTACTTTCTTGAATCTTATCTATTGATAATCCACCAATATTAATTTCTTTAAACTTAGTAGGTGCAACTTCTACTTTAAATAAAGTATCTTTAATTCCTGTAATCTTTAAATCCATTTGCCCACTATCATTTTTAACTTTTAAACCAATTATATTATTACCTTTTAGAGTTTTTTTATCAGTTGGAATATAATCTACATCTACTTTTCCTGTAACTGTTATAAATCCTCCACTTAACTTTCTTTTTACTAATAAACTTACGTTATACTCACTAGAAAGTTCACTTAATAATTTTCCTAATTTATAAACTGTTAATTCATGTACCATAATAATTGTTCCTTTTCTAAAATTTTATATCTTTATTATATTACACAATTACTATATTATTGCAACCAATTTCTTCTGATTTTTCCTTTAGCTCTTGCATATACTCAATAGATGGACTATTTAAATATTTAAAGCTCTCTCGCACTCCAAGATTTCTAAATGATATAAGTTTATACCTAATTTTACAGTCATATTTACTAATTAAAGTAGATACTTCTTTAACTGTTTCTTCATTATTAAATATTTCTGGAACAACTACAGTTCTTACCTCATATAACTTATTAATTGATGCTAAGTACTCTAAGTTCTTTAATACATTAAAGTTCTCAAATTTAATATATTTCTTATGTTTATCATTATTAAAACTTTTTACATCTAACATAACTCCATCACAAAGTTCCATCAACTTTTCCATTTTACTAAAATCATTTGACCCATTACTATCAATAAAGCAAGTAAGTCCAATTGACTTTGCCTTTGTAAATAATTCAATTAAGAACTCTTCTTGTAATGTACATTCTCCACCAGATACTGTAATTCCTTGAATAAATGGTTTATAATTAGAAATTTCATTAATTACCTCATCTGCAGTAATCTTTTGTATCTTAGGACTACTTGTATTTTTGCACTCTTTAATACATTTATCACAATTACAGCACTTTGATTTATCCCATATAACAATATTCTCTTCTATATGAAGTGCTTCTGTAGGACATTGCCTTACACATAAACCACAATTATTGCAAAGGTTTATGGTTTCAGGATTATGACAATAAACACAGTTAAAATTACATCCTTGAAGAAAGATAGCTGTTCTATTGCCTGGTCCATCAACAGAACTAAATGGAATTATCTTATTAATATATCCAATCATTATCTTATCATTCTTTCTAGAACCTTACCGTTATTAACTTGGCCTTGTCCTAAAACAACTGTATCTTGAAGGGTAGCTTCTCCTCTATTTAATTTTTCTATTTCACTTTTCTTAACTAAGTATCCTGTAATTCTTATTACATCAGCTTCGGAAGAGTAAAGTGAGAAGTATCTCATTCCTTCTTTAAAAGCACCTTGAATTATATTTAAAATAAATTCTGGATTATTCATTGCATTTATTTCAAATGGGAATATATCCCCAACACCTGATGGGAAGTACTTATGGAATCTAGCTGTTTGCTTTAAATGCTTCCATAATTCAGGCTCTTCCCCTATTGGAATTCTTGCCCCTGGGCTTACATTTATATCATCGCCTATACCAACTTGAGCATGAAGAAGTAATCTTTCATTAGTAACTTTACAATGCTTACTTTCAAAGTTATTAATGAACTCATCCATGAAGTCCATTATTCTAACTCCTAAATCATCTGCAACTTTTGAATGCCCAAACTTTTCTTGTAAAACTTCAGACTTAAGTAATATATTTACACATTCAGCTAACCCTACTATTCCAAACATAGAAGTAAATCTATCTTTGCTTATAAATCCCTCTTTAACTAAAAAGTTAGTTTCAAAAAAAGTACTTTCTTCCACTATATATCTAATTCTCTCATTTATGTATTCGGCCATACATTGCATTGCATTTGGTAATTTATCATTAAAGAAATCCTCTATAGATGTAGCTGTTTCCGCTAACTTAGATAATCTCATTCTAACTAATGTATGAGCTCCACCTCCAACATGAAGTCCATTATAACAACTTGCTATTCCATAATCCCCCAAATCTTTAGTGAACATTTCATCATTTGCAAAGCTTGGTTTAGCTGTAACTAAAGCAGTTTTTATCGCTTCTATAGCTAATTCATCTGGAGTTTCCTCATTATATTTTAAAGTAAGATTTGGAATTGCATTTTCTAATTCTCTTTCTACTTCTAAAATTATTTTTGCAGCCCTTGTTGGCTTTGGCCCCAAATTACCATGACAGAAAGAATCTGTTATAGTTCTATCTAATTGAGTTAAGAATAATCTAATTGCTAATCTAGCCTCTTCTTCATCAACTATAAATGGCTCTAATAAGTAATCTATGTTTCCTATGTATACTGGCATTGATGTTATTGAAGGTACATGCTTATACATAATTAATAAATTAGTTGTAGCTTCCCATATATTTGTTGCAGGCGCTAATTCTAAGAACTTACATCCTTCCTTCATAAACTTTTCATAATCAGGTAATATATATCTAGGTCTATATGGAACATTTCCCTCAAACAAATCACATATAATCCCCTCATCTCTTAGCTTTTGTGTTTTTTCTGGTATATTTAATACCTTAACACTGTTTTCCGCATATCTTGCTAATGATAATACTTTTTGTTCATATGTTAGTGTAACATCTTTAATTATTTTTTCGATATCGTTCATTTTTTCACCTCATATTTATCTTTTGTACAAGTAGAGTATATCATAACAAAAATACTCATTCTATGCCTATTAAATTTATTACTTATTATAATATTTACCTTTAGCTTTAACCTTTTAAAAAAGTATAATATGTTCTATAATTATTTAGTGGTAAAAATTATAGAAAAAGGTAGGCATTTGAATATGAATTTAAAAATTAGATTTGCAGATATCAATGATTTAGAATCTTGTGTTGAATTAGACTTACATAAAAATATAGATATAATAAAAAATAAAATTTTCATGAAGGAAGTTATTGTTGCAGAAATTAATAATAAAGTTATTGGTTGCTTAAAGATTGAATATATTTGGACTCACCTTCCATTTATAAGCTATATAGTTATAAGAAAGGATTTTAGATCTTCTGGTGTTGGAAAATCAATGTTATCTTTCTTAGAAGAACACTTAAAAGAAAATGGACAATCTACTCTTTTAAGTTCTACAATGACAGATGCAGTTAATCCTCAAAAATGGCACTTAAAAATGGGCTTTATTGAATGTGGTATGTTATGTGGAATTAACGATGATGGTGTTGGTGAAATATTCTTTAAAAAGTATTTATAGTATATTACTTTAAATTAAACCCTCAACAACTGTGCTGAGGGTTTATAATTAAAATTATAATACAAAAAAAATCATGTTAATTATTTTAACATGATTTTTTATAATTATTTATTAACTTTTAAAAGTACATAAATATTGTGGCTCAAATTTAACCTTTATTTTTTCATTAATATCAAATACCATTTCCTCCTTTGAAATAGTGAAATGTATTAAATCTGATCTATTTGAATTAATACTCTTAATATATAAAGTATAATCAAATGGATTTTCCACAATATTTTCTATTACTACCTCAAAAACATTTTCTTCTTTTTTTTCTTTTTCATCTTTGTATAACTTAATATTATGAGATCTTATAGCTATATAGTTTATATTATCTTTAATATTTTCTAAACATTTAAGCCTTAAGTTCCACTCCTCAGCAAAAACAAAATTATTATCTAACTTTTTAACCCTTGATATATTTTTACATCCTGTAAGCTTTGCTTCCGCCAATGATTGTGGAGTTTCAAATAATACATTTTTATCTCTTATATCATTAGCTTTTCCACCATCAAATACTATTATTTTATCACATACTCTATAAGCCTCTGCTATATCATGAGTTACAAAAACTACTGTTCCTTTATAATCCTTTAAAATCTCTACAAGCTCTCTTTCCATACTTGCTCTTAAATGATTATCTAAAGCAGAGAAGGGTTCATCAAGAAGTAATATATCCGGTGATGTAATAAGTGCTCTTGCTAATGCAACTCTTTGTTGCTGTCCTCCTGATAACTGCCAAGGATATCTATTTTCAAGGCCTTCTAATCCAAATTTTTTAATATAATTAGATGATAATTTACTTTTTTCAGCTTTACTAACTTTATCTAAACCTATTTCTATATTATCTTTTATAGTCATATGAGGAAACAATGCATAGTTTTGAAATAAGAATCCAACTTTTCTATCTCTAGTTTTAACATTAATCTTTTCCTCTGAATCAAAAAGCACTTTATCATTAATAATTATTTTTCCTTTTGATGGCTTTTCAAGCCCTGCTATACATTTAAGTGTCATACTTTTTCCTGAACCTGACGCTCCTAAAAAACCTATAATACCACCTTTACTTTCCATAGAAACGTCTAAATTAAAGGAAGATAAATTTTTATTAATATCTATATGTAAACTCATAACTATCTCCCCCTATTTCCTATTAACTTTTGTTGTGTATCACACCAATAATTTAATAAAAAGATCATTATAAATGATATTGCAACTATAATTAAAACCCAAAGCATAGCTTTATTCATATCTCCACTTTCAACAGCAAAAAATATTGCAACTGGCATAGTTTGTGTTTTGCCTGGTATATTTCCAGCTATCATTAATGTTGCCCCGAATTCCCCTAATGCTCTTGCAAAGCTTAATACTAGTCCACCAATTATTCCTGGCCATGCAAGCGGAATTGCAACTTTAAAAAATATCTTAGTTTCGCTTAACCCTAAAGTTCTTGCTGCTGAAATCATGTTTTTATCTATTTGTTCAAATGCAGAACGACAAGTTCTATACATCATTGGAAATGCAACTACTGTAGCTGCTATAACTGTTGCACTCCAGCTAAAAATAATATTTTTATTAAAACTCATAAAAATTTTTCCTACAAATCCATTCTTTCCACAAATAAGTAATAAGAAAAATCCTATAACAGTTGGTGGTAATATTAGAGGAAGAGTGAAGATTCCATCTATAAACCCTCTACCTCTTCCTTTATAATTAGCCATTTTATAAGATATAAATATTCCTATTATAGAAGTTATAATGGTTGCAAGAAATGCTGTTTTAAGCGATATCCATAAAGGTGAAAAATCCATAACTTATAACCTTGCCTTCTTTATTACTCTACTGACTTATATCCATACTTTTCAAATATTTTTTGTGCTGCATCTGTAAATAAGAAATCTTCGAATTTCTTTGCTTCATCAACATTATTTGAATCTTTTATAACTGATACTGGATAAGTAATTGATGAATGATTATTTACTTCATCAACATTTTCAACAATTTTAACACTATCACTACTTAAAGCATCACTTAAGTATACAAAACCTACATCTGCATTTCCAGATGCAACCCATGCTAAAACTTCTTTAACATCTTTAGCAAAAACAAGCTTATCACTAATGCTATCTTTTATGCCTGTATTTGTTAATACTTCATCCGCATATTTACCTGCTGGTACACTTTCTGGTTCACCAACAGCTATATGAGTAACCTTATCACTTTTTAAATCATCAAAACTAGTAATATTAACTCCATTAGCTTCTACAAGAACTAAAGAGTTTTCAACTAAATCTTTAGTAGTATCATCTAATAATAATCCTTCATCTTTTAAAGCATTCATTTGCTTTTGTCCTGCTGATATAAATAAATCACAAGGTGCTCCTTGTTCTATTTGTTGTTGAAGAGATCCTGATGATCCATAATTTACAACTAAAGTAACATTTTCATTATTTTTCTTATATTCTGTTTCTAAATCAGCCATTACTTCCTTTAAGCTTGCTGCTGCCGAAATATTTAGCTCTACTGGAGCCTTCTTTTCATTATCCCCTGTAGCATCATTGCCATCACTACTTTTACCACAGCCTACTAATAATAAGCTACAACATAATAACATTGATATAAATTTTGTCTTTTTTAACATTTTACACTCTCCTATTTCCTCGTTTTATTGTATTTAGTTATGTTTTATCATGTTTTGTTATGTTTTGAACAATTAAATATTATCATATTCTACTCTTTATATCAATCAATTTAATTCAAATATAGAATTACTTTTCTTTTAATGTTAAAATTATCTTAATAATTAAGGAGGGATAAGATGGATTTAAAATCTTCTTTAACACCATTAGAGGTTGCAGAATTACTTAAAATAACTAAAAACACAGTTTATGAACTTATTAAACGTGGAGAATTACCAAGTTATAAAATTGGTAAAAAAATTAGAATAGATATGCATGATGTAGAAGATTACATTAATAGCCAAAAATCAAATTCAAAACCATCTATTAATCGTAACATTAATACTACATTATCAAATAATAATGTTGAAAATATTACTAATAATCTTGGTAATAATATTTCACTAAATAATCAATCTAATTCAGAAATAATTATTTCTGGTCAAGATATTTTATTAGACATTTTAGCAAGATACATAGAAGAAATTTTACCGGATTGTACAGTTCTTCGTTCTTACAAAGGAAGTTATAATGGTTTATATGATTTGTATAATAATAAAGTTTCTATAGCTTCTTGTCACCTTTGGGATGGTGATAAAGATGAGTATAATACTGATTATGTTAAAAGATTAGTTCCTGGTACACCTTGCGTTCTTATAAATTTAGCTTATAGATTACAAGGATTTTATGTTGAAAAAGGAAATCCATTAAATATAAAATCATTTGAAGATTTAACTAATAAAAATATTAAGTTTATTAATAGAGAAAAAGGTAGTGGTGTACGAGTTTTACTAGATGAGAAACTTAGATTACTTAATATTGATCCAAATTCTATAAATGGTTATTATAATGAAGAAAATTCTCATTTAGCTGTTGCAAGTACTGTTGGTCGTGGTGATGCAAATATTGGTCTTGGAAATAAAAAAGCTTCTATGCAAGTTGAAACTATAGATTTTATCCCACTACAAACTGAACGCTATGATTTAATTATAAAGAAAAGTGATTTAAACAATCCAATTTATAAAAGTATAATTTCTATTTTATCTTCTGAAAAATTCAAGAATGAACTACAAGGGATTGGAGGCTACGACCTTAAAGATTTAGGTAAAATAATATCTACAACTTAATTAAATTTAAAATTCTAAATAAAGAAATATTATAATTACAGGATTAATGCAACTTTATTCTAATTATAATATTTCTTTTTATTTTTTATAGTCTAATAATACTTTTAAGTTTATAATCATTTCACCTTGTTAATAATTACAAATGGTGATGATATGATTAATTTTTATAAAACCCTAATTAACAATAGCTCTAATAAAACAGTTAATAATTTAATAGACTCTGATAATTATAAAATTAACACTAGAACTAAATGCCCATACTGTGAAAGTAAAAATATTATCAAATATGGAATGTACAGAAATATTCAAAGATATAAATGCAAAAAACCTATGTGTGGAAAAACATTTACTACTGAAATTTATAATCAATTTAGATACTCTAAAAAATTTAAAGAAAACTATCAAGAATACTTCAATCTTTTAAATAAAGGACTTACAATTAGAGAATGTGCAATGAAATTAAATATCACTATTGTAACAGCCTTCTTTTGGAGACATCGATTTTTATTTGATTTTAAAAATAAGCATTATCTTGAAAATATATCTTCATATGTAGAATTAACTAAAATGATAGTAGTTGAAAACTTTAAGGGTTCTAGGAATATTCCTAATATTAAGAGAGATAAAATTACAGTTGTTAATGCTTTGAATGATTCTATAGACATAATACCAATTATTGCCGCAAGAAACTTTTTCGGCTTTTATGAACTTAAAGATAATATTATTCCACGATTAAATAAAAAAGCTTATGTAGTTGGTTTAATTGATGGAAGACTCAAAACCTTTGCTAACGCATTTAATGAAATAAATAAAGTAAAATTTAAAGAAAATTATAAAAATAATATTGATATACAGTATTCCATTAATACTCAAAAATGGCTTTCTAAATTTCGAGGAGTTGCAAGTAAATACTTAGATCACTACTTATATTGGAGATTATTTGAATATAAAAATAATTTTAATTCTAAGAGAAATATATCATCAAAAGAAAGTATTAAAAAAAATCTTCATTTAACCGCTGATATAACTACCTATGTATCTTGGGAAAATATAAAATTAAAAACACTCCCTATTTAATAGCTTTACTTTAATTAATCTAAAATTTATAACACTTATAATATGTAAATAACGGTTTCCTCATATTATTGCTTGTCTATTATTAAAATATAAATAATAGTTTATTTGTTATGTCTAATTTTATTATCTATAAAATTTTCTAACATTTTTTAATATACTCTCTCTAAATCTTCCTTTATATTATAAATACCCATTAATTATTATAGAAGTCTGTTATATTAAATTGTTGTTACCAACAATTTAATATAACAGACTTCTATATACAAAATCCCATATTTAGATACATAAAAATCAAATGTTATCTTAAGTCACCATTCCCCTTATAAGGAATATTATATTTTTATTATCATTTACCTAGCATATAACTCCCTTAACTTATCCGTAAATCCAAGTCTATTCTCTTCCAAGGTTTTTAATCTGAAGAAACAACTACCATTAACATTGCTATTTGACCTAGAATACCGTACTTGGTTTATTACTTCATTTCCATTAAGCCATGCTTCCCCATAACTTGAATCATTTATTTTATACGCTGCATGTCCAATATATAGTTTTACATTAGTATTTTCTACTTGATTAGCCCACCAATCAACTAATGTTGCAAATGGAGCGGACTTATAATCAAACTGCCAATATATTTGTGGAATAATATAATCAATCCACCCTTCCTGAATCCATTTTCTAGAATCTACATAGACATCATCGTAACTACTTAAGCCACTTGTATTACTTCCCCCTACCACTTCTCCATTTCTCCATATTCCAAATGGACTAACTCCAAATTTAACTTTTTCATTAGTCTCCTTTATTTTTCTATATAGCTCACTTATAAAACTATTAATATTATTTCTTCTCCAATCATCCCTTGAAGCAAAATCTTCACCATATTTTTCATATGTATCATCATCTGGAAACTCTATCCCTCCTGAAGGATATGGATAAAAATAATCATCTAAAACAACACCATCAATATTATAATTTTTTACAACTTCTATTATTGTATTAATAACATATTCTCTAACTTCAGGTATTCCAGCATCAAGATAATGATAATTATTATATTTTACAATCCACTCTGGATGACTTTTTAATGGTGATTCTTTTGGTAATTCAGTTATATAATTATCTATGCTAAAATTTTCTGAATTACTATCTATTCTAAAGGGATTAAACCATGCTTGAAGCTCTAATCCTCTTTTATGAGCTTCATCAATAGCAAACTCTAGAGGATCATATCCCGGCTTCTTTCCTAAAGTTCCTGTCAAATACTTGGACCATGGAGCATAACTAGATTCATATAAGGCATCTCCCATTGGTCTAACTTGGAAAAATATCGTGTTCATATTTTGTTCTTCTATAAAATCAAACTTTTCTTTTAATAATTCCTTTTGAACTTTTTCATCATAGCTTCCAACTTCCGGCCAATCTAAATTACTTACTGTAGATACCCAAACACCTCTCATTTCTCCATCTTCTATGAATTTATTTGCTATATTTTCTTCACCTTCACTTTCATTAACATCTATATTTTCATTCTTACTTTGTGAATCATTATTAATTTTACTTATCTTTATTTTTAGTACTATACCAGTAACTAAACATATGGCTATAAACATTGCTATAATCTGAATATATTTATTTTTCATTTGTCACCTCCCTTTACAATATTACTATTATTTTTTCACTAATATAACAAAATTTATAAATTCCTAATAAAAAAAGTAACCTATTTCTAGGTTACCTTTTAATTGCTATAAAGCTTTTAATGCAACTGCATTTAAAATGCTCCATGGTTTATTAAAGTGTGGTTGGAAGAAGAAGTCTGTCATTGCAAGTTCTTCAACTGTCATTTCATTTTGAATAACTACTGATAAAGTATTCATAAATTGAGTTAAATCTATATCAGAAATTATTTGTCCTCCAATTACTCTTCTAGTATCTTTATCAAATACTAACTTAACAGTAGCTGGTAAGTAAGTAGGCATAAATTCTGGTCTATAATTATCAGTTAATGATACCGAACCAACATTCATTTTAGTTGTAGCTTTTGCTACCTCCTCAGTTAATCCTGTTGAAGCTATACATTTTTCATAAATCTTAATTCCTGAAGTACCTTGAGTACCCATATATTTAAGAGTTGGTTCAACAATATTTCTAGCTACTAAAGTACCCATTCTTACAGCATTTGTTGCAAGAGGAATATATCTTGTATCATGAGCTGGATTATATTTAACTACACAACAATCTCCTGCTGCAAATACATCTTCTTTACTAGTTCTCATATATTCGTCAATTATAATTGCTCCATTTGGAAGAGTATCTAACTTACCTTGAACAAGCTTAGTGTTTGGCGCAAATCCAATACATAATACAACTAAGTCACCTTCATAGCTTCCTTTTTCAGTAACAACTTTAGTTACCTTTCCATTTTCACCTTCAAACTTAGATACTTTTTCTCCTAATACTAGGTTTACACCTCTATCAGCAAATTCTTTTTCAGCTATATCTGTGAATTCTTTATCAAGGTACTTAGCCATAATTCTTTCTTCAGCATCTATTAATGTAACTTTTTTGCCTTGCATTTCAAAAGCTTCTACAAGTTCAACACCAATATATCCAGCACCAATTATAACTACATTTTTAGCTTCTTTAGATTTTTCAATTATTTCAATTGCATGATCATGGTTCTTACATAATAAAATATTTTTTAAATCTCCACCTTCAAATTTAGGAACTATTGGCCATGATCCTAATGTTAAAACTAATTTATCATAATTATCTTCAAACTCTTCATTTGTTAAAAGATTTTTAACTTTTAAAGTTTTATTTTCAAAATCTATATCTAAAACTTCATGCTTCATATTTGTTACTACACCCATTTTAGCAAGGTTTTCTGGTGAGTTATAGAAAAGATTTTTAGTTTCCTTAATTACTCCTCCAACATTTAATGCTATACCACATGATAAGAATGATAAGTTATCATTTTTTTCGTATATTGTAATTTCACTTTCTGGGTGAAGTTCTTTTAAATTAACTACTGCAGCTGTTCCTGCATGTGTACATCCTACTACTACTATTTTCATAATAAATTCCTCCTATAAAAACAACTATTTGCGATAATTGTTTTTAATTAATAATTATTTTCCTTAATTAAATCATACTACTTTACTAAGAAATAGTAAAGAGTTTTTTTGATTTTTTGTTTATTTTTTAACAAGAAAATTTTAGTAATTTTATATAATAAGTACCCTATTTATTTTTTGTGTTTTCATAATTTATATTCTTTAATGTAATATAAATATTAAATACTTATTTAATGGCATAAATAGTTAAATTTCATTTTATGATATTTATAAATTAACATTTCATCATATTTTTATCATTTTATATCGTTTTCATTAATATTTAACAGCATTTATGTAAAAAATGTAATTTTTATCTTTTATCCCCATAGAATATTATTAGATTTCAATTGATAGTGTAAAGTTTCGTATGAAAAAATAGCCTATGGCTAATTTTTAATAAAA
>UQQU01000041.1 GCA_900543325.1 uncultured Clostridium sp.
CTTGATATATAAAGAATTTAAAAGAAAAGTAGTGTAAAAAACTTTACACTAACTTTCAATTTAAGGAGGTATAAATATGGGTAAAAGTGCATGGGAGTATACTCTTGAAATTATTTCACTTGCCTCAGAAATAGATGAATTAAATAGTAAATTAAATGAAACTGATAATCTTAGTGAAAGAGAAAGTATATCCTCTAAAATAGATGCTTTAGAAAGTAGATTATTTGAGGTAAAGGATAAATTAAAAACTGTAAATATAATTTAAACTTAACAAATATCTATTTCTCAACTAGATACATTTATTAATTTCATCTAAAAAAGGTATGACTTCTACAAAAGAAATCATACCTTTTTTTACATCTTATAAATACAAACACTAAATATTACTAGGCCTATATTTAAACTTTTAGATTTATTATTTCTTAGATTTTTTCTTAAATAAAACTATTGATCCTGCAGCAACTATAATTATAGCTATTATTACATAAATAGTTGAATTAACTCCACCAGTATTAGGTAAAGCTGAATTTCCTCCATTTACTGTTCCATTATTGCTATTTGAACCATTATTTGAGTTATCATTTGAACCTGTATTTGATCCATTTCCACCTTCTGGCTTAACTTCAACACTTGGCTTTTCTGGTTTGTTATTTTCTTCTTCATCAACTATATCATTTTCTAAAACAACTATTTCTGCAGAATCTCTAACTCTTAATCTATGTCCTTCTGGATCTTCTGATGCAAGACCTATAGCTGAAACCATATCTCCAACTTTAACTCTTGACTTCCATTCATCCGCTACACCTGGATTTGTACTACTTCCAATATATCCTTCAGTGTAAACTCTTGCTTCACCAGTTCCATCATTGACATATATGTTTTGACCTTCTATTCTAGTTACTTTACCTGAAACTTGAACTAATAAACCTTCTTTTTCTTCAAGCATACTATCGCCTGTTGAAAGCTTAGTAGGTTCAACTAAATTAATGCTTTCATCAATTATTTCTAAATCATAAACTTCATTAGTTAATGCAATTTGTGCATCTCCTAAGTATGAAGATACTTTACCTCTAATTCTTACCTTTTGACCTAATTTAACTTCTGTTGATGATACACCAAATACAGTAAGTCCTGCTGTTTCATCTTGTACATAAATTACGTCAAAGAAAGAGTTTCCTTTTGCAGCTGCATTAGATGCTGCAGTAACATAACCTTCAACAACCACAGTTTCACCATATCTATCTGGATTATTATCTCCATCTAAATCTATTCTTACATCCGCAATTTTGCTAACTGGTAATTCTGGAGTTGGTGCTAATTCTCTTAATAATTTACTTGTTATATCAAAGTTTGAATATACATATCCATCTATTTCGAAATCTGAGAAGAATGTAGCTCCTGAAACAAATACTTTTGAACCACTATCTAAAGTTTCAACTGCAAGTCCTACAACTTCACCTTTTTCAATTGGAGTGTTATCTCCTTGCTTGTCAGCATCATTACCATAAGTTGTTTCATGACCTTTTACTAAAACTTCAATATTACTAGTATCTTTTGGCATAATTAATGTTGAACCACTATAGAAGCTATAGTCCTTATTTGTATCAACATCTTCTAACCATTTACTTTCTTTGTTGTAATTATTAAAGTATAATCTATAGCTTTGTCCACCATTTTTCACATCATCTGTAGCTTGGTCATCATTAAATCTTATTTTTGCTCCAATAGCTTCTAAAACTGCATTTCCTTGTGCTGCATTTCCATACTCTCCAACAGGATCACCATAGTCAGCTTTTGAAGTTATTATTATGTTTCCACCATTTTCAGCAAATTTAGCTATAGCTTTTAACTCTTCATCGCTATATTTTTGTGGAGTTAATCCTTGTGAATCTTTAGTTGTACTTTGTGGGTCAGACAGTATTAATAATGATGCCCCTTCTAAAGTTTTATCTGTAATAGGCTCTTTATTAACTACAGACTTAATTCCATTTTGAGTCATTAATCCTGTAAGTGTACCTATTTTTCCTGCATAATCTCCACTTACATATTGATTTTGATGTGATCCATCAATAACAACCTTAGATATTGCACTTGCCTTAGATACTTTTATATCTATGCTTCCCTTAAATTCTTTTTCATTACCATCTATGACAGCTTTAACTATAACATCTATTTTATGTTCTCCAGCATTTTTAAAGCTATAAGGTAATGTAGATTTTCCTGTTGTAGAAGTTGATATTTTATCAATAGTATCTACTATTGGATTTGATGAACCATCAACATAATATTCAACTTTAACATCTGTTAAGTCAATACCTTCATTATTATAAATAGTAGTTGTTATATTTATATCTTCATTTTCTACTACAAGTTCTGTATCACAATCAATAGATTCTATTCCAATATTTTCTTTTTCACCAACCCATACTGGTGCTGTAACCGCAATGTCTTGGTCAGCTTCATCAACTCTTACATAGTAATATGAACTTACATTTTCATCTAAAGTAAATGTCCACTCTTTTTCTGTAGCGTTAATATTATCTATAGATTTTATAACTTTACCACCGTCTCCAATGATTGAGATCTTTTTAATATTATCTCCAGCATCTATATCTTCAACAGTAATTTTAAACTCTAAAGTATCTGTATCATCTAATATAGATCCCATTGTATTTCCATTTACAGTATATGAAATTCTTAAGTTTTCATCTTCTGTAGCATATGTTCTTCTTTCACTTATTGCTTCATAAAGTGCTTCTCTTGTAAGTTCTGGAGCTTCTATAACAGTTCTTGCAGTATTAGCGTTACCCCATTTTCCTTTATGGTTATCATTGTTATTTGTAGGTGCTACATGCCATCCCTTATCAAGAGCTCTTGTATACTCTTCATATGATGGGAAATATCCTGAAGTTCTTATAGCACCTTCACCATTACCAACTTCTATTAAAGTAACTACTTCATCGATTGCTGCATCATAGTGAGCATAATCACTGAAGTTACCAAAAGTCTTACCTGGGTGATTTAATTGTGATAAAGACTCTGGGAATTTCTTTAATGTTTCATAGTAATTCTTTAAGTTCATAGTTTTATTTGTTCTAGTTTCAAATCCTGGTGTATTAAATGTATTTATGTGTCCATAACCACCTGTTGAACCAGACCAAGTCATTTCATATCCATAGATAGCAGTGAACTCACCATCTTCATTATGTTTATCAGCTGTAGCTAAACCTAATTTCCAATCTTCACTTGCAGATCCATCTCCCATATTAGCTAATGTATCGTTATCGAACCAGTTACTATGGTCAGTAACAGCTAAGAAATCTACTCCTGCTTCATTTTTAGCATAAGTATAAGCTTCATCTACAGTACCTTGTCCATCTGATAAATTTGTATGTGAGTGAAGTTGTCCGAAGTATAAATTATTAGCTTGTATTCCTACTGTAAATTTCCATTCCTTAGTAGTTAAGTTTCCTAAATTATCTTTAACTTCAACTTTAACATTATGCTTTCCTTCAGCTAAATCTTCTGTAACTGAATATTTAACTTTGTTTCCTTCTATAACTAAGCTAGATGTAACATCTTGTCCATTAAATGTCATCTTAACAGTTGACATATCTACACCTGATTCATCTTCAAATGTAGCAGTTATTTCTGGTCTTCTATTTTCTCCTAAATTAGTAGAATTTCCTGGTGTAACCTTAACAGTTGGTCCCACTTTATCCTCTTCTGGAACTTCTGGTGCTCCTGGAGTATCTGGTGCTTCATTTTCCACCTTTGTGAATGTGCAAGATGAACCGTAAATTTGTACTTTATCATCAAATCTACCCACAGTACCAACTACGTCTACCACATCTCCTGTTTGTACTTGTAGATTAGAAGGTATATAGTAGATATCTATAACATCGTCACCTTGTGTTAAAGTTTTTGCTGACGTATCTATTACAGCACCTTTTATTTCTACATAATAAGAGTCATAATTTTTTTCTTTTAACTCTTTTAAAGTTACAGTTTTAGGTGTTGGTTTTCCTTTTTGAGTTATTACTTTAACTTCTGTTGCTTGAACTTGACGTAAAGTTCTAAAAGTATCAAGTGTTCCTATAACTTCAACTTCATCACCTGCAGTAAATTGTGAAAGGTCTATTTTACTGCTGTTATTTGAAATGGCTATAGCACCTGTTCTATCTTGAATGTGAAGAGTTTGATTTCTGTCATTAAATGAAACAACACCTCTTATAGTTGTTTCTGTACCATTTACTAGCTCTTTAGCACTTTTAATAGAAGTTACTCCCTCTATTTCTTCAGCTTCTATATGAGTTAATCTAACATCATCAAAAGTAAGATTTCCAACATTTTTTGTATATTCGAAGTTTATGTTTGTAGTTTCTACTGGTATATTTTTAATAGTGATTTTTGTTACTGTAACATATGAAGCTAATTCAGCAGCATCAAATACTTTCTCAAAAATAACTTCTCCATTACCATTAAAACATTTTACTAAGAATTGTGATGTAGAATCAGCTTTAATTCCTTGACTCTTTAAGTAAAAACTTAATTCTCCCTCACTTTGTAAAGTAAAGCTTGGAGTTGTAATAACATCAGTAGTTCCACTTGAAATTCCTTTACCTAACCCAATTGATGGTGAAGTGTTGTAATTTCCTGTAGAGTCATATCCACCAAAATCTCTACTGAATGTCCATCCTTCATTTAAAGCTTTAGCACTGTTTTTGTCCCCTATAAAGTTTTCCTCAAGTAAAACTACTTGTTCTTCTAACTCTCTTGATTCTTGTGCAATTTGAATGGTGTTAGCATATGTAACTTTTGATTGTGGCGTTATTAAGCCAATTGACATAGTTGCAGCCATTACTAAAGCAACCAATTTTTTACTTTTCATTATTATCCTCCTGTATTTAAATAACATTATGCACAAATTATTCTAGCACAAAAGACGAACATTAGGAAGCTAAAATTACTAAATTTATGTTAAATTCGATTTTTTTCATTTTTTTATTTAAAAATCTTCTTTTTTCCATTCCTTTTTCCGTATTTATGTTGATAATATTGTAATTTCATTGAATTATTTACCAAAGGTAATTTTTATTTAATTATTTTTAATATTAAAATAAAAAGAAGCTTTTAATATAAGTTAATTTAAATAACTCTTTATATTAAAAGCTTCTTTATAGTTAAAAGTTAATTAGTGCTAAATTTTTTACATAAATAACATCCTATTAAAGCAGTTATTGGTACAGCTAAAACTATTCCTATACTTCCTGCTAATCCTTGTACTACTTCAATTCCTAATACATCTAAATTTATTAGCTTATTATAAGGCATAGATGAAGAATAGATTAATATTAAAATACTTAAAGACCCACCAGCAAATGCTAAAATTAAAGTATTAGTCATTGTTCCAATAATATCTTTACCTATATTCATTGCACTTTTAAACAATTCCTTAAAACTAACCTTATTATTTACATTATTTATTTCAAATATAGATGATGAAATTGACATAGCTACATCCATTACTGCTCCTAAGGAACCAACTAGAATTCCAGTAAACATTAATCCCTTAATTTTAAGTCCCGTGTCTTCAGCTATGTACATTAAGCTCTCTGAATCACTCATAGTAATTCCAGAAAGATTACTTAGTTCTCCGAATAAGTAAGCTATTATACCAGCAATTACAACTCCTGAAACTGTTCCTAAAATTGCTGTTATTGTTTTTCTATTAACACCTGAAACTAGAAGTAATGTCACAGTTATACTTAATACAGCCATTAAAATTCCTGCTATCATGGGATTTACTCCTCTAAGAAACAATGGTACCATTAAATATACACAACATACTAGAGTAAATATTAGAGATACTAATGATTTAATCCCCTTAACTCCACCTATTATAATTACTGTTATAGCAAATAGAGAAATTAATGCATAAAGCACATTACTTCTATCATAGCTAAATATTGTAAATACTTTTTCTTCATTTCTATCGTAGCAACCTACAATTACCTTAGTTCCCTCCTTTACATGTATATTATAAAGTCTACTAACTGGATTTCCAACTTCATACTCTTGTCCTTTTAGTGGCCCATCTTTAATTTGTACTAATACATTTTGAAATCCAACATAAACATCTTCTAAAAATTCATCTTCCTTCATATCTTCATCAAGAATTTCTACTACTTTTGCCTTATAGTATTCCATTTCTTTATTATATTTATCAACTAAAAAACCGTTTTTAAATATAACTCTTGATAATCCCATTACTATTAAACTACATACTATAACTCCAATAATCGGAATTATATTTTTCTTCATATTGTTCATATTTTCCCCCTAAATGGCAATAAAATTATTTTCTTTTCTACATTTTATTATATAGATTAAAAAAGGTAAACATATAAATACGAAAATTACTTTACATAAAATTAAAGAACATCCCCCTAAAGAGGCATGTTCTTTAAACTAATTAATTTGTTTTTCTCCTAAATCCAATAATTGCTCCACCAGCAACTAATATTAATGCTGCTCCTATAACATAAATACTATTAGTCCCACCAGTTTTAGGTATAGTAGTAATTACATTATTATTTCCATTACCTTTATTTTCATTTCCTTTATCATCATTTACAGTTCCTGTTCCTATGCCTGAACCTGATCCTTCTCCTGGATTTGGTGTTGGAGTTGGATTTTCAGTTGAACTACTTGGGAACTTAATAGAAAACTCAACTTCTACTTCAGTAATATTTCCTGCCTTATCTTTAGCAACTACCTTTAATATATAATCTCCTTCAGACTTTATTTCTTCCCCATTATAACCTTCACCATTTAATGTCATTGTCAATTCTGTATCTTCACTAATTGTTATAACTGGTTTTACTTCCTTATCATACTTCATTCCATCTATAACACCATCAATAGTTACTTCAGGTGCAGTTTTATCAATTTCAAAATTATATACTACCTTTGTTTCATTACCAGCCTCATCTACAGCTTTTATAATTAATTTATATTTACCTTCATTAACTATTGCTGCTTCATTATATTCTTCATCATTTAAAGTAATTGAAAGAGTTGCACCTTCTTCTACTGTTACATTAGGCATTACATCCGTATTATATATCTTGCCATCTTCTATTCCATTAACAGTTATAATTGGAGCAGTTTTATCAATAGTAAAGTTTATAACTAAGGTATTTTCTACACCATTAGTACCTACAGCCGTAATTACTAATTCATAATCCCCTTCTTCTGATATTTCATCAAAATTATAATCTTTTCCATTTAAAGTTGCAGTTAACGTAGCATCTTCTGGATTAACTGATACTTTTGGAGTTACACTTTCATTATAAATCTTATTATTTTCAACACCTTCAATACTTATAGTAGGAATAGATTTATCTACAGTTACTTTTATTTGTTTAACTGTTTCATGATTAACTAAATCTACTGCTTTTAATGTAATTATATCTCCATCTACAACTGGCACTTCATACTCAAACTCTCTATAATTACTTTCTTCATTGCTTCCACTTAATTTAACAGTCATTTTCTTTTCACCATTTAAGTATAAAGAATATCCTTCTGATTTATCACTTACAGAACCTTTTACTGTTACTATATCTTCAGCTGTAACTAAAACTCCATCCTCATTGACAATAGGTTCAAAAATAGTTAAACTTGGTGCTGAAATATCACAGTATACTTTATGACCATAATTTGCTATTACATTGCCATCAATATCTGTAGCATAAAGCTTAATAGTATTTTCACCTTCTTCTAAAGTAACTACTTTAGTAAATTCTCCATTAGCCTTTGTATCTGGTTCTTCTCCATTAATTAATATCTTATCAACTGGCCCTGCATAAATACCTTCAACAAGTAGTTCATTAGTATCTAAATAAGCTGCATCTGGGAAATTAACTAACTTAACAATAGCTTCAGACTCTCCAACTGCAATTTCAAATACATCATCACCAATATTATAAGCATTATCTAACGTTAATACTTCTATACTATTAACACAATTATCAACTAATGTTAAATCAATACTTAAGTTATCTCCATCAATAGTTGCAGTTGAAATTATTTCATCACTTAATACTTCACCATTTACTGCAATAAGTAATTGATTTAAATTACCATTTTCTAATTCACCATCAAAATTTAATTCTAATTTATAATCAGTTGTTTCTGATTTGATGTTAGATAATAAATTAGATTGTATTGCTGTTAAATCAACTTTAACTGGCATAATAAATTCTTGATAAGAAGTATTATCACCATCTACCTTTGCTTTATAATTCAAATAATATTGTCCTTCTTCTACTACTTCATCATTACCAGTTTTTTTATTATATACTTTACCATCCCAAGATATATCAGTATATACTGATGCCGATGATCCTCCTGTACTACTAAATACTTTCTTTCTAAAATCTACTCCACTAGCAACATTTTCTGCAATTACTGTTCCATTTTCATCTAATAAATCAACTGCAACCTCCTTTGCATTTCTTAGAAAATATAATGCTGGGAAGAATTCATCACCTAATCCATCTTCATTTGGTGATATAGCAATTTTATCTGGATCTATAATAACATTACCAACCTCATCTCTACCTACATAACCAGCATAATTATAATCACCTAATACTTCTGTTGCTGCAAAACTTGGTGATACTGTTACTGATTCCTCATTCCATACAGCTCCGTCTATTATAGTATCTGCACTCCAATCACCATAGTACCCCATATAAGGAATTACTAATGAAGGTGTCTCTTCATTTTCTGCAATAAATTTTATAAATCCTTCTACAAAGTTATTTGATACCGTTCCTTCTTCAATATTTAATGTTACATTTACCTCTACTGTTCCATTAGCAGGTACAATAATCTTGTTGTTATCAAAGGATATACTAGCCCCATCTAAAACTGTGTCAAAAGCTGTATATCCAGCTATAACATCACCACCAATCATAGTTGGAGTAAATGCTGTTAATACATCACCTAAAGATTCTACTGTATACTTTTCTTCTTTATCACTATAATTAGTTAAAGTTAATTTAAATGTTGTTGTATTGCCTATCTCCTTTAAAGATACTGTTGCTTGTCCACTTTCATCTGTAACTAGCACTCTATTTTTTATTGCTTCTTTAGTTTGAATCATTCCTGCACCTTGTCTTCTAGGTGAATATGGAATATCTTCTTCACCAAAAGCATTAGTCTCAGTCAATGTTTCTGCAGTATTTATAATTGTTCTCTTAACAAATTCAACTAATTCTCTTCCTTGAAGATTTATTCCATTTTCTTTTAAACCTTGAATAATTAATGCTGTTGCTCCAGCAACATGTGGAGATGACATTGATGTACCACTCATAGAACCATAACTATTATTATTTAGAGTTGAATAAATATTCCCACCAGGTGCTGTAATTTGTGGTGCAAACTCTAAATTTGGCGCTGGTCCCCATGA
The DNA here is from genome assembly GCA_900543325.1 of uncultured Clostridium sp. Lineage (GTDB taxonomy): Bacteria > Bacillota > Clostridia > Clostridiales > Clostridiaceae > Clostridium. The sequence goes on from UQQU01000041.1 coordinate 9,482, forward strand.
CGTAAAGCTAGACATTGTTGCTGCATCTGGATTTACTAAGTTTACTACATTTTCACCAAATGAAATTGTTGCTTCACTTAATGGTCCATTTTTTAGAATATCAGCATCTTCTTTAGTAATAAATACTACAGGTATCTTAATACTTGAATCAGTGGCCATATTAATATGAGCTGAATTTTCAACATTATTATAAATAACTACAGCCGTTGCACCTGCTGCTTGTGCATTTATTTGTTTCTCTACAAAAGTTATAGTTCCTCTACTTATTAAAGCAACTTTTCCAGTTAAATCTTTTCCTTCAAAATCTTCTGGATTACCAAGTCCACAATCTATTAATTCTAATTTAGTATCTGAATTAAAAAATTCTATTGGATTAATATCACATTGAGTATATCCCATTAACTTTGTTTCATCTCCAATAGTAGCTTGTAAAGCTGGTAGAGTTATTATTGAATTTTCACTACTAGCAACTTGAAGTGCATCAGTTGCAAGTCCTGGCGAACCAACAACCCCTGTATCACTTACACCATTTATAATATATGGATCTGTTGATGTAGCAGAATTACCTGCAGAAACTACACATATTACACCATCATCAGTAGCATTTTTTATAGCAACTTGCTCCGGGTCTTCTGGATCTCTATATCCTGCAGTAGATCCTAAATACATATTTATTATATCAGCATCTAATTCAACTGATGCTTCTAATGCAGCAATTATATCATCTGAATATGCCCCTTCTATTTCAGGATTATTAGTGAAAACCTTCATTGCAAGAACTTGCGCTTCTGGAGCTGCTCCTTTAATACCCTCATTATTATTAACTTCCTCTTCAGAAGCATTGGCAGCAACTATTCCAGCAACATGCATCCCATGCATACTACCTGCAACATCCACAATTTCATCATTTTCATCTGCAAAATTATATCCATAAGGAACTTTATCTGTATAAAATTTACCTGGCCCTATATTAGTATTATCTTCATTTAACTTAGCTTTTGATGGATCTGTTATTGTCATATCTTTATGACTTGGATCAATTCCTGTATCAATTATAGATACAACTAATCCCTCTCCCTTATATCCATAATCATTCCATACACTTACTGCCTCAGTAAATTCCTTAGCTGAATTCATATCTGGATAGTAGACATTAACTTCTTTAACATCCGCAACCCCATCAACATCTTTAATTTTCTCTATATCTTTTCTTTTTACTTCTATAGAAAATCCATTAATAAGATTTCCAAAGGTATGTCTTACTTCTTCTCCTGTTTCATTCATTACTTCTTCCTGTATTGGTTTTTGTGCTTCTTTTACTTTTTCAATTAATTCATCAGATGGTTGTACACCATCTTCTAATTGCATAGTTGCTGGTATATCATTAAGTTCAACTATTACTCTTACTTTTTCTTCAGGGTTACTTAACTCTTCTAATGTTGAGTTTTCATTATCCTTTTGTAATCCTTCTACATTAGAAAATTTATCCCCATTTGAAATTTCACTTTCTAAACTTTCTAATAAATATTTTTTCAAACTCTTGCTTCCACTAAAAGTGTAGGCTTTTACCTCTTTCCCTCCATTTGATGCTAATAATGTTATGGACATAATTGCCGTCATAACAATTGACATCACTTTAAAGTTTCTTCTTTTCATTTAATATCCCCCTTCTTATTTCAATAAAATTACTTTTATTACATTTATTGTATAACTGTTATTTACTTTCATCAATGTTTTATTCATTTTTTCTTAATATTTTTACATTTATTTGTATAAACTTTATTTTTTTATAAACGTTTACTAAAATTCTCGCTATCTATTTTAATTTTCTAAATATAAAATTAAAACAAAAAAGAATGCCAATAAGAAATTAATCTTATTGACATTCAATTGCTAAATATAAATTAATAAATTAGCTTACTTTTTTCTTTCTGAATGTAAAATACACTCCTCCAGCAACTAATACTAATGCAATAATTATATAGTAAATGGTATTAGTTCCTCCTGTTTGAGGTATAACTCCTGGTTTACTATTATTACTATTATTATTGTTGCTACTGCTATTATTGTTGCTACTGTTATTGTTGTTATTATTTCCATCTCCAGGTTTTGTATCAGTTCCAGGTTTATTAGAATCATCATCCTCACCCGGTTCTTCTACTTCTCCATCCTTTGCTACAGTTACTTTTATTTCTTTTGATGCTTCTTTTCCGTTATCATCAACAACTTTATATACTACTTTATATTCTCCTTCTTTAGAAGTGTCTACAGTATTTTCTACAACCTCTATCTTTTCAGTAATATCATTACCTGAAGCATCAATTGCTGTTACACCATCTAACGGATTAAATACATCACCTAACTTAATAGTCTTATCCTCTGCATTAATTACTGGACCTGGAATTTCTTCTCCTTCTCCTAATCTAGTAATTTCTAAATTTAAATCCTTAGTTGCAAATCCAATAGCTTCTTCATTATTGTTAAAGATATCAGGATTATTTTTATTTTCTTCTGTTGGCTCAATATGAATTGCTATATCATTTTTACCAACATTTAATTTTACTTCATGTGCAAAATTACCATTTTCATCAACAACAACAGGCTCTCCATTTATTGTTAAGTTAGGATCTAACATTGAGTTACCTCTAACAGTAATTGTTTCATTTTTTGTATAGCTTCCTGTTGAAGGATCTAAAACTACTACAGGCATATCTTTCCATCTTACAACTTCATTTACAACTACCATTTTTCCATCGCCTTGATTTACAACAACAACTTTTTCATTTCCACCTTCACCAGTTGTACATCCATACTTACTTTGATTTGCAGCTTTAGGATTAGAATAGTTCATTAAAGCCTCTTGATCCCAACTACCACCTTTAACATACTTATACTCAATAGTTTCACCTTCTAAAACAGATATAGTATAAGTCCAGTCAGTTGTTACAGCTCCATTTCTACTCATTTCCCAAGCACCTACATCCCATCCATTCATTGCACCTGGCATAGTTATAGTTGCATCTAGCGGTGTATATGAAGGTGCTTTAAGCTTGAATGTTACTTCAACCATTACTAAATCTGGAGTTACTGAAACACTATTTGATTTAACAGCATTTCCTCCATTTGTATAAGCAATTACTTCATATTCATACTCTGTTTTATTTCTTACATCTGTGTCTTTATAAGAAACAATAGAACCATCTTGAATTCTTGCAATTACAACTCCATCTCTTACAATTTCATATAAAGCAATATTATTTTCTCCAACAACAGTCCAATTTAAATTTACTTCTCCTGATTGTTCTTCTGGAGTTTCAAGTTTAATTGCTTCTGCTGGTATTCCATCATTAACTACTGCTAACTCAAAAGTCTTTATTTCTGTTGATTTTATTGAATCTACATCATTAAATCCATAAGTTCCTTTTGTAGTAAATTCAAATTTATATTCATATTTTCCTGCTTTATTTGCTATAAATGAAGCAGTAAATAAGTCATTATCTCCAGATTCTCCAGCATAACTTCCCTTTACTATAGTAAAGTCCTTATCTCCTGGATATTTAACTAGTAATCTTCCAACTAAACCTATTGAAACACCTTCTGCATTAGATATATTTTCAATATATACTTCAGCATTAACATTTATAGCTGTTGATATATCAACATTTTCTGCTTCTACATCACTAAGATTTCCAAGCCATGTAATTTCTGAATGAGGAGTTAATTCATCACTCCAAGTTAAAGGAGATTCATTTCCATCTTTATCTATTACACTTACTGCAAAGTATAATCTATTACCATTTGTTAATCCATCAACTGTAAGTTCAGTATTTTCTACTGTCTTAACTTCTGTTTGTAGACTTCCTTTGAAGCTTGAAGAATAAACTTTATATTCCTTTGCTCCCTTTACAGAATCCCACTTTAAAGTTACTTCCCCATTTCCTTCTGTACCTGTAACCTTTTTAACTGCTTCTGGTAACTTTATAACATTAGTACTTGTCATCATTCTTCCAGTCATTGCAGGAATGGTAATTTCTACCTTTCCATCTTTAACTGTTACATTATAAGAAGAATCTAATCCATCAACAAAATTCGTACCATTTCCAGTAAATTCTTTTAAATCAACAGTTACTTTTGCATCAGTATTTGTAGGGTTAATTGCTACTATTGCATGATCATCTTCATAGCTTCTTCCATAAACATATACACCCTCAGAACCAGTATATAAAGTTGTTAAATCTCCATGAGAGAATAAATCCTTATTCTCTTGTCTAATTGTTCCTATAGCTTCATAAAAACTAATTAATGAAGTATCTTCATTACCCCATGGATAACTTCTTCTACAATCTGGGTCCTTAGATCCTGTAACCCCTGCTTCATCACCATAGTAAATAGTAGGTGCTCCAGCATATCCAAATTCAAATAAAGCTGCAAGCTTTAATCTTTGCTTTCCTAAATCTTCATCGTAATTTCCAAATTCAGCTCTTTCAGAAGAATCGCTTCCTCCACCTAATATATATATAGCTCTTGCAACATCATGAGAACCCATTAAATTCATCAATGCATAGAAAGCCTCTTCTGGATAATCTTCATAAACAGCCATTAAAGTATCATTTAATCTTGTTGCATTACCATTCTTTAGATAATCAATTAATGCAGCTCTTATTCTATAGTTCATTACTGAATCATATTGATCTCCAACAAAGTATTTTGAAGCATCATCCCAAATTTCACCTAAAATAAGTGTATCTTCATTATGAGCTTTCATTTCTTCTCTAAAGTCATTCCAGAATACAGTATCAACTTCATTGGCAACATCTAGTCTCCAACCATCTGCTCCCCAGTCAATCCATTGTTTAGCTACTGAGTCTTCATCTTTATAAATATAATCAACTAATTCTTTATTGTTCCATTCACTAGCTTTATCAACAAATTCATCATTTTCACTTGCTAATCCTAATGCAATAGCTTCATCTTTAGTTAATGATTTAAATTCTGGTAATGAATCATATCCCCACCAGCCTTGATAATCATATCTTTCATTAGTTGTTCCAACATCAACCTTAGTATTCTTGATATTAAACCATAAATGCCACTTTTCTTCACTGAATGTTTGTCCTGATTTAACAAAGTAATCATCAGCTTTAGTCATAGCTGCTTCTTCTGATATTCCTTCGTTATTCATTGTATCATATACATACTCCCAATATTCATAAGCACCAACAGTATCATATTTACCATATCTATCAAAGTAAATTGAATCATCACCTACATGATTAAATACACCATCAACAATTAGATGCATTCCTCTATTTTTAAGCTCTGCAGTAAATTCTTTAAAATCTTCTTCTGTTCCAAACATTGGATCTAATGATTTATAATCAGTAGCATCATACTTATGATTTGAAGATGCCATAGATATAGGATTTAAATATAAAGTATTTACTCCTAAACTTTGTAAGTAATCTAGTTTTTCTTGAATACCTTTTATATCTCCACCGAAGAAATCATTTGACCATATTCCATCTCCAGAATAGGCACCATCAATATCATCCATATTATTTTCGCCTAATCTAGGATTATCAGGAAGTGAATCCCATGAATCTGGCACTTCAATTGGTTCTTCACCTCTTGCATTTGTTTTTGCATCATCATTAGAAGTATCCCCATTGTTAAATCTATCTGGGAATATTTGATATACAACAGCTTCTTTCATCCAATCAGGAGTTGTATAGTCTTTATCGTAAACTGTTAATTGGAAAAATAGTCCGTTTTTATCTCCAACAGTTCCTGTTTTTCCTTCATTACCATCTTCACCATAGTATTTTACTGTATCTCCATCACCAACAATAAATTTATATCCATAAACACCAATTTCATCTGGAGTAAATGTTGCTTCCCATATATCAACTTCTTCTTCATCTACAGTTATAGTTGACACCTTTTCCATATTGTAAAGGTCTGATCTATTAGTACTTGTATTTCTAACTAATACTCTAGCATATTGTAAATCACCTTTTTGAGCATGCATTCTAACAGTTACATCAGTTCCTTCTGCAACTGCGCCAAATGGATATTTATAAAGACTATCCCAAGTATTATGATAAAGCATATCACCATTTACTTGTCCATCTAAATCAGTTATTTCTTTTGATACTAAAGCTGAATGATAACCAAATGCTTCTTTACCTTGTGATAAATATATATCTAATGTTCCATCACTAGATACATGTCTTAAATCAATAAATCTATTGCTATCTACATCTTTCTCAGCCCATTCATTATCGCCTTCAGTTCTTTTAACAATAAACCCTAATTTAGTATCATTAACTAAATTTTCATAAGTTCTAGTTGCTACTTTACCATAGCTATCTTCTGAAGTAAATTCTAATGTTTCTCCATCTACTCCATCTAACCATGTCCATAAATTCCAGTTATCATAGTCTTTTTGACTTCTTTTATAATGAATATTTACAGTAATATTTTCATATTCCTTTATAAAAGCTCTTTGTTCAACACTCTTTGGATTTTCATTTTCACCATAAGTTACAACAATTTCATTATTGTCATTAGTCAACTCTGAAATTTCATATTTTAAATCTCCAGTAGCTTTATTATCCCAACCTTGTCCTTCTTTAACTATAATACCTAGTTCACCTTCTGTTACATTAGCTGGTAATTCTAATAAAGTATATGCACCTTCTTTATCTACATAATCAAACTCAACAAACTTTCCATTTTCACCAGGGTACCATGTCCAAAATCCCCAGTTATCGTATTTAGTTTCGCCTTCTTTTATAAATCTTACTTTTACTACCTTTTTATCTTGTTCATTAGGTACATCAACATCTGAATCCTCTCCTACTGTAAGTAATGCATTAGAAGCAAAATTACCATCCTCTGAATGTTTAGGATTTAAAGGATCCCCTTGCCAATCTCCCAACTCTTGATCTTCTGTATCTTGTGACCATGTTACTATTCCATATTCATAATTACCTGGTTCTATATCCATAGTTACAGACCAAATATTAGAGCTACTTTCATTAGTCATCTCATGTAAAACTCCCCAGTTTTCATCGAAAGAACCCTTAACAGCTACTCTAGTTTCTGTTCCATTACCTAAGTAATATAATGTAACACTCCCATTGCTAACTTGTGGATTAACCACTACAGCTGGATTACCATCTTTTTTATATGAGTTTAACGGATCACCTTGCCAATCTCCCCATTCTTGATCTTTTGTATCTGGTGACCATGTTACTATTCCATATTGACTTATTCCTGATATTCCTTCAACATCAAGTGTCCAAATATCATTCTCCCCTTTTGTCATATCAATTGTATTCCAACTACTAAATTCTCCCTTTACTTTTACAGCCTCTTCTGTACCATCGCCTTGATAATTAAATGTAACTGTTCCGTCACTATTAATTACAGGACTTTTTAATATGGTTTCTGCTAAGGCATCAGTAAAACCATTAGGAAACGGTACCAAACTTAAGCAAAAAAAGACCAAAGTCATAATTGATATTTGCCATTTGTACTTTAAAGCTCCACTTTTCTTCATAAAAATCTCCTCCCTATTTTTAAATTTAAAAATAGTTTAATATGATATACGAATTTCAGAAATCGTTACCATCAAAGTTGTAATTATTCTATTTTTAAATTTACCTTACATTAATATTGTAAATCATCTCTTAATTTTTTTCCATATTTTTTATATTTTTGTAATTTACTACAAAGATATCCTTTACATATTTACTTTTCTTTATATTTTAGATATAATAATATGTTAAAGATATATAGGGAGTCATATTAATTTAATTATAACTCCCTATAACTTTTAGTCTCTTCCTAGATTAATACCTAGCATACCTGAAAGAATACCTACCAATACACAAAGTGAAAATTTCATTAAATCATATAAACCTAAAGTAGCTTCAGCTCCGAATAAAACTCCTATGGCATATAATGCTATGTAAAATAATACACCAACTGAAAGACCTACTAACCATCCCTTATGCCCATATAGTTTAGCTGCTAATATTGTTCCAAATATTAAACTTATACTTGTTATTCCTACATTAATAGCACTGTCTATACCCGGACTAATTTCTACAAAACTCATAACTAATGAAAAAATAGCAGTTAATATAGTCACTATTGCAACAGCTCCAACAACTCCCTTTAGGACATTTCCAAAATAATCTTTCCACTCCATAAAAACACCCCCTTTTAGTTCATTCTATGAACTAAAAGGGGGTAATATTCTTTATTATGCAACGTCTTTATTTAATTTTTGAGCTATAGAATTTTTTGTTACTCTAAATCTTACTCTATCTGGACCTGATTGGATAACCATTTGATCTTCATCAATTGTTATGATTTTTCCAATTATTCCACCTCTAGTTAAAACTTCATCATTTACTTTTAAAGCTGATAACATTTCATTATACTTCTTAGTTCTTTTCTTCTCTGGAAGTATTAATAAGAAATACATGATTGCAAACATTGCAACTAAAGGTAATAATGTGGCTAATAATTGTGCCATTAGAATCCCTTCCCTTCACATTTATAATAAAAACAATACATTGTAATATTTACTATGTATTAAATAATATACTTTATTTAAATTTATATGTCAATTCTATGAACACTTTATATTCCAAACTTTAATAAATTATTCATAAAGCTATTATTTAAATTTATTTTTTTATATTCCACTCTCTAAGTTTTTGCTCTTTAAATTCACTATACTTTCCATTATCAATAGCATCTCTAATATCAGCCATTAATTTATTATAGAAGTAAAGATTATGTAAAACACAAAGTCTTAATGCAAGCATTTCTTTAGCCTTAAATAAATGTCTTATATAACTTCTTGTGTAGTTTTTACATGCAGGACATTGACACCCCTCATCTATTGGTCTTTCATCTAATTCAAACTTAGCATTCATTAAGTTTATTTTACCTTGCCCTGTAAATACATGACCATGTCTACCATTTCTAGCTGGAAGAACGCAGTCAAAGAAGTCAACACCTCTATCTACAGCTTCTAGTATATTTTCTGGAGTACCAACTCCCATTAAGTATATTGGTTTATCTTCTGGTAAATGTGGAACTACTGCATCAATAATTCTATACATTTCTTCATGAGTTTCACCAACTGCTAAACCACCAATTGCATAACCATCCATATCTAGTTTTGCTAAGTGCTTAGCATGCTCTATTCTTATGTCTTCATAACAACCACCTTGGTTAATACCAAAAAGCATTTGTTCCTTATTTATTGTATCAGGTAATGAATTTAATCTATTCATTTCAGCTATACATCTATCTAACCATCTATTTGTTCTTGCAACTGAATTTATTACATATTCTCTAGTTGATGGGTTTGGTATACATTCATCAAAAGCCATAGCTATTGTTGATGCTAAATTACTTTGAATTTGCATTGATTCTTCTGGTCCCATGAATATCTTTTTACCATCTATATGTGAATTAAAGTAAACTCCCTCTTCTTTAATCTTTCTCATTGATGATAATGAGAATACTTGGAATCCACCTGAGTCAGTTAATATAGGTCTATCCCAATTCATAAACTTATGTAATCCACCCATTTTAGCAACTACTTTATCAGATGGTCTTAAATGTAAGTGATATGTATTTGAAAGTTCAACTTGACATCCTATTTCTTTTAAGTCCATAGAAGAAACTCCACCTTTAATTGCAGCTAAAGTTCCAACATTCATAAATACTGGTGTTTCTATTGTTCCATGAGGTGTTTCAAATCTTCCTCTTCTTGCTTTACCATCTTTTTTTAACAGTGTATATCTTTTACTCAAAACTTCACGTCCTTTTAACTTATGTTTTTATTATTTTATTATCATTGAATCTCCAAAAGAGAAGAATCTATATCTTTCTTTTACAGCTTCATTATAAGCATTCATTACCTTTTCTTTTCCAGCTAAAGCTGAAACTAACATTATTAATGTTGATTCAGGTAAGTGGAAATTAGTAATAAGATTGTCTACTACTTTAAACTTATATCCTGGATAAATGAATATATTAGTCCATCCACTTTGAGCTTTAACAAACCCATTTTCATCTCCAATAGTTTCTAATGTTCTAGTAGAAGTTGTTCCTACTGAAATAATCTTATTGCCACGTTTTTTAGTCTCATTAATTATATTTGCATTTTCTTCATCTAATTGATAAAACTCTGAATGCATAACATGCTCATTTACATCATCAACTTTAACTGGTCTAAATGTACCTAGCCCTACATGTAACGTTACATATGCAATATTTACACCTTTTTCTTTTACTTTTTCTAAAAGCTCCTTAGTAAAATGTAGTCCTGCTGTTGGTGCTGCTGCTGATCCTTGTTCTTTAGAATAAACTGTTTGATATCTTTCCCTATCATCAAGTCTTTCTGTTATGTAAGGTGGTAATGGCATTTCTCCTAATTCATCTAAAACTTGTTCAAATATCCCATCATAAGAAAATTCAATTATTCTATTTCCTTCTTCTACAATATCTACAACTTTACACTTTAATTTCCCACTACCAAATGTAAATTCAGTTCCTATCTTAGCTCTTTTACCTGGTTTCGCTAAACATTCCCATTTATCGCCTTCAATTCTTTTTAAAAGTAAAAATTCAATTTTACCTCCACTTTCTACTTTTTCTCCTATAAGTCTTGCAGGCATTACTCTAGTATTATTTAAAACTAAAGTATCTCCTTCATTTAAATAATCTAAAACATCATAAAAATGCTTATGTTCTATTTCTCCAGTAGCCTTATCTAATACCATTAATCTTGAATAATCTCTTTTTTCTAATGGATGTTGAGCTATAAGCTCTTCTGGTAAGTAAAAATCAAAATCACTTGTTTTCATTATATATCTCCTAACTTTCAAAAAAACTAGTTTGTCTTTTTGTAACTTTTTTACCTCTTGATCTTCCTAAATGACTATATGCTTTATCTGTTGCTGTTCTTCCTCTAGCAGTTCTAACTATAAATCCCTTTTGAAGAAGATAAGGTTCATAAACATCTTCTATAGTTCCAAGTTCTTCACCTATAAAATAAGATAATGTTTCTATTCCTACAGGTCCCCCATTAAAATTATCAATAATAGCTTCTAATATCTTATTATCAACTCTATCAAAACCTTGAGCATCTACCTCTAAAAGTTCAAGAGCTGCTTTTGCTTCTTTATAACTAATTAAACAATCAGAGTAAACTTCAGCATAATCTCTAACTCTTTTTAATAATCTATTTGCAATTCTTGGTGTTCCTCTAGAACGTCTAGCTATTTCATATGCACCTTCTTCAGTTATATTACAACCTAATACAAAGGCAGAACGAACAATTATTTCCTTTAACTGTTCTTCTGTATAATATACCATATCACAAAGAACTCCGAATCTATCTCTTAATGGAGAAGTTAACATCCCTATTCTAGTTGTTGCTCCAATTAAAGTAAAATGCGGTAAATCCAATCTAATTGATTTAGCTGCAGCTCCTTTTCCTATAACTATATCTAAAGCATAATCTTCCATTGCTGGATAAAGTATTTCTTCAACGCTTCTATTTAATCTATGTATTTCATCGATAAATAAAACATCATTATCTTTTAATGTTGTTAGTATAGCCGCTAAATCTCCTGCTCTCTCAATTGCTGGCCCTGAAGTTATTTTTAAATCTCCACCCATTTCTTTCGCTATAATATTAGCTAATGTTGTTTTACCTAATCCTGGTGGTCCATACAATAATACATGGTCTAATGCTTCATTTCTTCTTTTAGCTGCTGTAATAAAAATATTAAGTCTTTCTTTTACTTTATCTTGCCCTATATACTCATTAATTTTCTGAGGTCTTAAACTTAACTCACTGTTTCCATCTTCCAGAATCTCATCTGGAGTGATAATTCTCTCCAAATCTATCACCTCTATCCCATTAATACTCTTAAACATTCCTTAATAATATTTTCTACAGATTCTTGTCTATTTACTTTCTTTAGTGCATTTTCAGCTTCTTTTTCTGAATATCCAAGAGCTAATAATGCTCCAAGAGCTTCACCTATTGCATTACTATTACTTGGTGCAATATCCTCAAACCCTTGTTGAATATCAACACCTTCAGAAACTTCATCTGTTTTAATCTTATCTTTAAGTTCTAATATTATTCTTCCTGCAGTTTTCTTCCCAATTCCAGGCGCTCTGCATAAATGCTTGTCATCTTCCATAATTATTGCATATTTTAAATTGTTTATTCTGCTTATTGAAAGTAAAGATAAAGCAGCTTTTGCTCCTACTCCACTTATTGAAATAAGTAACTTAAACATTTCTAACTCTTCTCTATCTTTAAATCCATATAATCCTATAAAGTCTTCTCTTACTATTTGTTCTAAATATAATTGAACCTCTTCAGATACCTTAGGCATTTCTGCCATAGTTGCTCCTGATGTAAAAATCTTATATCCAATACCATTATTCTCTATGATAACATAATCCTTATTAATCCCAATATATTTTCCCTTAATATATTCGTACATGGCCATCCCCCTTAATCTAATTAAAAATTAGATTATTTTTGTTCCTTATAATTAAGTTTCTAAAATTTAAATTTGTATATTGACTCTATTACTTCTTTAGTCTACATTATACTTTACCATTTTACTTTAATTTTTTCAATAATAAAGAGTTACACTATTTATATAATATATAGCATAACTCCCTTTTGCTTTTACTTTATTATTGACCTGTTATTGGATCTCCATACGGTTCCATAATATCAATAGAATCTGTATTGGTAAATATATTATCTATTGCATAATCAAATGTATTTATTTCAGAAGGGTTAAATAATAATTTAGAAATTAACTCTTCCTTTTCATCTTGAAAAATAACTTCATCTTGTATTTTTTCTATTATTTCTCGCGTATTGTATAATCTACATTCTCCTTCTTCTACTCCAATTTTATAGCAAATTACATTAGCGATATCATCAAAATCTTCTGTTAAATCCTCATATGCTCCAACTACATCATTGTTTCTTGTCCTAAAATAATAGTAGTTATTAATATATGCTTTAGCTGTTTCTTCATCATGAAACCCTCTGATATTTCCACTAGGCATAACTAATAAATATTCAAAGCTTGGCATAATACTCATATCTTCGCCTCCTTAGTTGCTTACAATAATATTTTCTCCTCTTATCTACAATGTTATACAAGCATCTATTTTCCTATAATGAAAGAGATTATAAATAAGAACCAAATTCTATTTATAATCTCTTCATGTAAAAATATATATAATTTAAGGGTATATTAAAAATCACTTTTAAAAAGTGATTATATGGGATAAGCATTATGAAATGTATGCAGTTAGCTTTTCTATTGCTTCATCTTTTGTATCATAACAATGTTTTAAATTTTTAATATCTTCCAAATCCTCACCTTGTAAGAAATCTATAGATCTACTATCTCTATATACATCATCTTCATTTTCAATTGTTAAATTTCCTTCACTATCAGTTTTATAAATTGCAAAGTATCCATCTTTCTCACCTATATAATATTTATTAGGTTGTAATACATTTGTAGTTCCATCTTTACTAAAAACTACTTTTTCATCTTGTAATTCTTCTAAATTATATCCATTAGCTTCAAAAAAGTTTACAATAAATTGTTGACTAATATCACTTGATATAAAGTTTTCTTTTTTAAACTCCAAAATACTTTGTTCTTTTTCAATAACACCTTCATTCATTAAAATCAAAATCATATCATCATCTAAAGCCTTAGTATTATTGTATACTGTTTTATCTTCCTCTGTAGTATTTTTTGCATATTTAGGATTAGTCAATCTATTTGTTATAAAATAGCTTCCAAAAAAGCTTATTACAAGAGCAAATACAATCATTCCAGAAATTATTGCTAATTTCTTATTTGTATATTTATTTTCATTATTTATTTGTTTTTTATCATTATTTTTAAATATATTTTTCATGAACATCACTCCTCAGTTGTAATTCTTGACAACTTTACAAATGATATTCATAAAATTAAAAATTTTTCTTAAAAAATAAAAGCTCAAAAATGAGCTTTTACCATTCAATCATCAATATACTAAAATCTTCTTTTTTAAGAGAAATTCTATATCCTTCTAATAATAACCAACTTACTAACTGTCTTTGAATTTCTTCACTTTCATCATCCATGGCAAGGATTGCACTAATTTTATTTACTCCCATACTTTTTCCCATATCAATATTTTCTTGTATCTTATTTTTATGATTTTCAAATTTACTTTTTAAATCTTCATTTAAAAATTCCACATAAACTCCCCCTTATTACAATTAAAAAATTCTTATATCTAAATATTTGATTATTTTATCCCATCTATGTATATTAACTTTTAATCATAGTATAATAATTCTCTTACTATACTATGATTAAAATCAATAATTAACCACTAAAAATTTTTATTTTTAATTAAAATCATTTTTGCTTGATTTATAATACAATATTCAGTATAATTTATCTTTGTAATATAGACAGTTCGGGAACCTCCTGTCTCAAAACAAAACTAGGTAAAAGTTTATACTTAAAATAATAGATAAGAATTAGTAATTAATTTAGTAAATTTACTTTAACAATTGTTTAAATAATTTTTTATAAAAGACTACTAACTTCTAACTATTATAAGCCTTAGGTTCCTAATAATTTTTATTAGGAGGTTTTTCAAAATGAAAAATGATTTAACTAAAAGACTGACTAGAACGGCAATTATTGCAGCAATCTATGCAGTTATAACAGTTGCTATTGCACCTTTATCTTACATGGGAGTTCAATTTAGAATTTCTGAAATTTTAGTTTTATTAGCTGTATTTGATCCATTATATATAGGTGGATTAACACTTGGATGTCTAATTGCTAATCTATTAGGCCCTAATGGTCCTATGGATGTGTTATTTGGAACACTAGCTACATTTATTAGTGTATATGCTATTTATTTAACTGGTAAGATAATAAAGAATTATAAGGCTAAGCTTTTTATAGCATCTATTTGGCCAACAATATTCAACGGACTTATAGTTGGTTGGATGTTAAATAAGCTATATGGTTTACCATTAATTCTATCTATGGGACAAGTTGCACTAGGAGAGTTAGTTATAATCACATGCATTGGAGTACCTTTATTCCTAGTAGCTGGATCTAGGTTCAAAAATGTAATGACATTTAAATAGTTATTTAGGACGACATTCAGTTGTCCTTTTTTTTATGCAAACTAACTATATATACTATAAGTAATTTATGCTCATCTAAAATTTCACTTTTAAACACTATATATAATACTAATGATATACAACTATACTTAACAATAGTATTCTACATAAATTCGGGAAATAAGAATAAAAATAAGTTAAAATAAATATTTTAAAAATAAAAAAAGAACAAGCTATCTATGAATTACCTTCTGTAAAATATACAGTAGACACTTCACTATTTAAATCTAGCTTGTTCCTTTCCTAGTTGTCTATTCAGCTGACTCCATATCTAAAACTATTTCATTATTATAAACTTCTTCATCTAACATACCTTCTGACTTTGCAACTACAACACTTGTTGCTGCGTCTCCAACTACATTTAGAGAAGTTACTAACATTTCTATTGGTCTGTTTATTGCAAGTATTAATGAATAAGCAAGTATGGCTGCATCATTATTATATCCCATTCCTGTTAATACAGTGAATAGTATTATTGCTCCTGCACCTGGAGCTGCTGGTGTACCAACAGATGATATTAAAGCTAATAGAGCTATAACTACTATGTTTCCTATAGTTACGTCATATCCTGCACTTGTAGCTATGAATATAGCTGCTATAACTTGCATTATTGCTGTACCATTCATATTTATAGTCATTCCAAGAGGTAATATAAATGATGCAATATCTTCACTAACACCTAACTCTTCAGTTGTAGTTTTTGTATTTAAAGGTAATGTTGCTGCTGAAGATGAAGTTGAAAATCCAAATAAAGCAACTTTTCCTATCTTTTTTACAAATTTAATTGGATTAAGTCTAGCTCCAATTCCTATAAATAATGCATATCCAAATACTAAGAATAATAACAGTGTAAACACTGTAGTAATTACATATACAAGTGCTGGTTTTAAATTATCTACACCATATATTGCAAATGTTCTTGTAATTAGTACAAATATTGCTGCAGGCCCAAACTTTGTTATTATAAAACTTAAAAATACTGTTATAATTGAATTTATTTCTTCCAATAAAGTTTTTAATGCCTTTATCTTTTCTCCTAAAGTGTTTATACAAAGTCCTAATACTACTGCTACAAAAACTACTGCAAGAATACTTCCATTTGTAGAAAATGCCGCTGTTATGTTATTTGGTATCGCTTGTACTATTATTAATAATGGATTTGTAGAACTTGCTACACCTGCTTGTGCTGTAACATTTTCCACATTTGCTGTAAATAAGCCTAAATTTTTAATTATAAATCCAACTGCTCCGGCTAATGCTAATGCTAAAACTGATGTTGCTAAGAATCCTAATATTGTCTTATATGAAATACGTCCAAGTTTTTTAGTATCACTTATTTTACACATAGCTAAAGCTATTGATGTAAATACCATTGGTACTATTACTAACTGAAGTGCATTTACAAATAGTTGACCTAATATATAAAAGATTCCTATAGCATTTGTTGCTCCCTCTTTTGAAATATCTTGGAATAATATATTGTTAATACTTGTCCATATATGTGCATTTCCGTTAGCATTTAGACTTTCTCTAAGTATTATACACCCTACTCCTGCTATTAATCCTAAAATAAGAGCTACCGCCATTTTTATGGCTAATTTGTTGCTGTTGTTAATTTTACTTGTTTTCATTTGTTTCAGTCTCCTTACTAGTTTATTCCCTAATTCAAATAACTAAATAAGGCATAATACACTTTTCTGACTTATATAAAAAAGCCTTCCTTAAAAAGGAAGGCTAATATAATTCAAAATCATTTATCTTTATTAATAACTATATTTCTATTAAAAAGATAATTTTTTAAGCATACTATAACTTCCTTATTGATTTCTCGAATCAATTTAAAGGGATTTTTTCTTTATGCTATCATTGAATTTTAAATTTGTCAACATTTATACTATTTAAATTTATACAACATTTTCTTTTTTCTTAAGAAGTACAACTCCAATTATAGTTATAACCAATGCTATAAATACAACTTGGGCAGAAGAAACTGGTGCCCCAGTTTGAGGTAATTTATCATTGCTTCCAATACTATTATTTCCTGTATTATTTTCACTTCCAGAATTTTCACTTCCAGAATTTCCACTTTCACCTGGATTTACTTCTGGCTTTGTTTCTGGAGTTTCTTCAGGCTTATTATCAACTGAAGTATCTTCTTTTAATGCATTTATTGATTGGATAACTTCTGTTAATGTATTATCTACATTAAATGTAATATAAAGATCTTCTACTGATTTACCAAGTAATGAAATCTTTATTTTAAATACTGTATACTCATCATTTTCTTCAGTTTCAATTTCTAAATTACCTAATTGTTTTAAGTTATTTAAGAAAGCTTTTACTTTATTAATTTCAACATCATTAATTTTCATTTCTAATGGATTTTCATAACTTCCATTACCATTTATTAATGTAACTATAGATGTATCTATAATTCCTGCCATAGCTTCTGGAATAACTGCTGTATCTTCACCATCTATTAACAAATTATAATTTAACTTATCAATACCATTTTTCCATTGGTCAATAACAACGTCTCTCATTTCTCCAATAATAACAGGCTCAATATGTCCATCAAAGTTATAACTATCTCCACCAGTCATTAAGAAATCAATACTTGTTAAAGTATAATACTCATCTTCTTCAACTTTAGTTCCATCTGATAATCTCATTGAAGTTATTTCATCAGTTGCTGAATCATACCATACTGTTAAACCAGAATATTGTCCCCATCCAAAACCATCTGGATTGATTCCATGCTGAATTAATTCTTTTAATTTAGCTCCTGTTACTTTCATAGTAACTACATTATTATCAAATGGTAATATTGTATACATATCCCCAAGTGTTAGAGTTCCTTTTGTTAAAGGTGCTCTAATTCCACCACCATTAGCTATTGCTACTTGTGTTCCACCAGCCTGTCTCATTGCTTCTGCAACAGTTACTCCAAGAGGTGTAACCCCAGCATATCTATCATGATCTAAATCAAAGTTTAATTCTGCTACTTCAGTTAATAATGTTGGTGCTAACTCTTCATTATACTTATCCATACTTTGTGCAACATTTTCATCCACTGGAAATTCATTCGTTGTACTTTCTACATAAAATTGTCTAGTATTAGCATCTACATTTAAAATTTCTTCATTTTCATCAAGAGTAAATGTAATTATTGATAATCCTCTACCATTGTATCCAGCTTGAACAACAGGTACATCTTTTCCAGTCTTGTTGTTTTGTACAAATCCATCAACAAATTTATGATTATGTGCAGCAATTACTGCATCAACATCAGCTGCATTTGCTGCTATTTCTGCAGCTTCACCAGTTATTGTTCCATCACTGTTTTCTTCTGCTGGTGAATGTGTTAATGCAACTACTATATCTGCACCTTCTGCTCTAACAATTTCTGAATACTTATCAATTGTTTCAACTATATCTAAGAATTTTAAGCCAACAACATTTTCAGCTTTTGTACTTGTTAATGTTTCTGGTGTTGCAATACCTATAAATGCAATATCGATACCATCAACAGTAGTCATTACGTAAGGTTCTGCATATTCTGGTGCTTCTCCAGTAGCTTCATCAATTAAATTTGCTGCTACAAACTTGAAACCTACTTCATCTGCCCATGGCTTTATTTTATCTGATCCCCAATCATATTCATGATTACCTATAGCTGATGCTACTATTCCAATTTCCTTAAGCATTTCACTAACAGGTGCTCCCTCTAATATATTAGAAATTGCTGTTCCTTGATATATATCACCACCTGAAACTGTTGCTACCCCATATGTATCACTAGCTTCGTCTTTCTTTTGATATTCTTTTATAATACCTGTTAATTTTGCAGCCCCAATATTTTTTCCACTTTCTAATACATTTCCATGGAAATCATTAAAACTTAATATTTCTATAACTTTATTTGAAGATTTATCATCACTCTTTTCATCTTCATTTAAAGTTATACTTTCAATATTATGTACTGCTTCAACATTAATCTCATCTGCTTTAACTGATTTTACTGGTGTTATTAATCCAGCACTAATTGTAAATGCAGTTATAAGCGCTAGTAACTTAGTTTTATTCTTTAACATTTTTATCCCCCTTAACATATCTAAGATGAATAGCCCTACACCTTTTACTACATTAATAATAATATATTATCCGAATATTTTTTTCAATACTTTTTTTATTGTTCGTATAAATTTGTTAATTTTTTTATATGTTTTATAATATTACTAACTCTAAAGAAATTTAACAGAGTAATTATCTTTAACAATAATCATTATTTTTTATTTTTGTTATAATATTCAATTAACTCTGGAGTTTTAGACCAATATTTGATTCCCCAATTTTCAAAATTCCATTCTTCCATATAGTTATTACATTCATAATCTATATACCAAAGTAATTCATTGCTTACAATAAAATTAGTTGGAAAATAATCAATATTAATATTTAATGGGTATAATATTTTACACATATTTTTAATTTGTTTAATGTAACTTGGAGTTACTTTATCTTCTAATGCTAATTCATATATAGTGTATCCATTTATAAACTCTTTTAGAATTCTTTCATTTTTTATATCTATATCTAACATTTTAGGCATTCTAATACCAGTAGAATATAGCTTGTTATAATCTGATAGTTCCGATTGTATTTTATTCCCAAATTGATAATATTCACATGGCTCATGATGAATTTGTTTTACAACATATTCTTCTTTATCATCAGATACTAAATAGGAATATCCACCTTTTCCTTTACCCAATAATTTAATTATTTTAAATTCTTTCTCATTGACTTTTATTGTTTCCATAATATAATTTAACCTCTCATTATTTCTTTTAAATATATTGTAATACTTAATTATGGAAAATATAAATTGTTATTATATCTAAATTTATTAAATTATATGTTTATCAAATTCAGCTCCAGGTGTTCCCTTTATAGCACTACCATGAGAAAACAATTTAGTTAATAATATTGGAAT
>UQQU01000042.1 GCA_900543325.1 uncultured Clostridium sp.
CTATAAATGATGATTATAGAATTGAGTATTTAAGTGAACATGTTAAAGCAATGAAAGAAGCAATTGCAGATGGAGTTGATTTAATAGGATATACTCCATGGGGATGTATAGATTTAGTATCAGCATCAACTGGAGAAATGAAAAAGAGATATGGATTTATTTATGTCGATAAAGATAATGAAGGAAATGGTACTTTAAATAGAAGTAAAAAGAAGAATTTCTATTGGTATAAAAAAGTTATAGCAACTAATGGTGAAGAACTTTAATAATTAGGGAAATGGACTACATTTTATTTATAATATGTAGTCCGTTTTTTATACCACTTATAAATTTAACTTTATTATTTATATTTTATATAATAAAGTTTGGTATAATAAATAGTATAAAATAACCTTAAAGATAAGGAGTAGGAGAATAAGATATGATAAAATTAATTGCAAGTGATATGGATGGGACTTTACTAAATGATGATCATATGATATCTGAAGAAAACTTAAAGGCTATAAGAAAAGCTCAAGAAATGGGAAGACACTTTACAATTGTAACAGGAAGAGATTATGGTGCTGTTAAGTCATATTTAGAAGAATGTAATTTAAAATGCGAATGTATTTTAAGTAATGGAGCAGAGTACAGAGACGTAAATGGAAATGTTATTGAAAGTGTTTATATGAATAAAGATAGCGTAAAAATAGTATTTGATATATTAAATGATGCTGGATTATGTATTCAATTAATGACTAATAAGGGATCTTATGTAACTAATAAAGAAAGTGATAAAAAAGCTATTATTGATAGATTTAAATTGTTTAACCCTAAGATGAATGAAGAAGAAGTAATAGAATTCGTTGAAAAGTTCCATACTGAAAGAGGAATGAAATATATAGATGATGTTTATGAAATTTTAGAAAGTAATTTAGAGGTATTAAAAATAGTTACTTTTGATAATGATGAGAAATTAATAGCAAATTTAAAAGAAAAATTAAAGAAAAGCACAAGTGATTTAGCAGTAGCATCAACTTTCTCTAATGATATTGAAATAAGTGATATTGAGGCCCAAAAAGGATTAATATTAGCTAAGACAATTAAAAAAATGGGAATAGATAAGAGTGAAGTAATAGTTCTTGGCGACAGCTTTAATGATTATTCAATGTTTACTGAATTTGAAAATTCTTATGCTATGGAAAATGCAATTCCAGAGATTAAGGAGATAGCTAAATATATTACTGATAGTAATAATAATGATGGAGTAGCTAAGGCAATTTATAAGTCTTTAGAAGTATAATTTAAAAAAGCAACCATTTTACAAATAAAAGTGTAAAATGGTTATTTTTTATTTTATGCTAAATTAGCACTTTAAATTTATGACTTATACAATTTTTTTCATATGATTGATGGATAAGTTTAAGAAGAATTGTTTTGAAACTTATCATTGTTTTTTATATTTAATTTTGTCACTAACTCTTTGGTGACATTTATGTAATATCTATTAATTGAGGGAATAATTTTACTGGTATAAAATTAATCTTGGTTATATTTATAAAAATTAAAATTAAAATTTTAATTTTATTTGTTATACATTATACGACTAAGGACTATTACTGCTATTATAAAAATTTTATCTTTAATGATTTATAAATATAACTTAGTACTTCAAAAAAAGGAGGAATTAGTAAGAAGTTTAATTTTAAATATAAAGCGCCAGAACTCTTATGAGTTGACGAGGATGGGGAGTATCGAATTCTTCGGCGGGTGCCCCACGGTATCGCACTACCGTTAGCGACTAGTAAAACTATGAAGCGATTTGTAGGACAGGTCTAGTCTGGTGTTAAAACCTTGATTGTATTTTTTTAATATCACAGCATTTGTATGTAGTTTTACAATGTTTGAATTAAATTATTACAATAAATTTTTTATGATGGATAGCTGTTACAACACTACTACCTCTTTAGCTAGTAGATAACAAAAGACACGCCCTTAGACTAAGTGTACTTGGGGTATAACCAATTCTAACCTAAAGGTTGAATTAAAGTTCCATCTTAAACTAATAATTCGGTTTATAAAAAAATAAAAGTAAGGAAGGAAGAAAATATATGTGCGGAATAGTTGGTTATGTAGGAAAGAAGAAAGCAAGTGATTTCTTAATAGAAGGATTATCAAAATTAGAATATAGAGGATATGATTCAGCTGGAATAGCAGTTATTAATAATGGTAAAGTTGAAATAAGAAAGCATAAAGGTCGTTTATCAAATCTTGTTGAAGAATTATCAAATAACTCAGCAGAAGGAACAATAGGAATTGGACATACAAGATGGGCAACTCATGGAGAGCCTTCAGATGTAAATTCACATCCACATCAAACATCAAAAGGTGATATTACTGTAGTTCATAATGGAATTATTGAAAATTATAGTGAGCTTACCCAATGGTTAAAAAGCGAAGGGTATGAATTTAAATCTGCAACAGATACAGAGGTAATACCAAACTTAATTCATTATTATTATAATGGCAATCTTTTTGAAGCAGTAGTAAAGGCTACTGAAAAATTAGAAGGTAGTTATGCTTTAGGAGTAGTTTCTGGACAAGAACCAGATAAGATAGTTGCTGTTAGAAAAGATAGTCCATTAATAGTTGGAATAGGACAAGGTGAAACATTTATAGCATCTGATATACCAGCAGTATTAAATTATACTAGAGATATTTATCTTTTAGAGGATAATGAATTTGTTGTATTAACAAATGAAGGTGTTGAAGTATTTGAAGCAAATGGAGATAAAATAAACAAAGAAATATATAAAGTAACATGGAATGAGGATGCAGCAGAAAAAGGTGGTTATGATTCTTTCATGTTAAAAGAAATTCATGAGCAACCAAAAGCAATTAAAGATACAATGGCAGGAAGAGTAGCTTTAAATGAAAAAGTTAATTTAGGTGATTTTAAGCTTACATCAGAAGAATTAGAAAATATGGATAGAATATATATTGTTGCATGTGGAACTGCATATAATGCAGGTCTAATGGGAAAGGTAGCTATTGAAGATTTAGCAAGAATACCTGTTGAAGTAGCAATTGCATCTGAGTTTAGATATAGAAACCCAATAGTAACTAATAAGACACTTATAGTTACATTAAGTCAGTCAGGAGAAACAGCTGATACATTAGCAGTTCTTAGAGATGCAAAGAAAATAGGAGCTAAAACATTAGCTATAACTAATGTTGTTGGAAGTAGTATTTCTAGAGAAGCAGATAGTGTAATATACACTATGGCTGGACCAGAAATTGCAGTAGCATCAACTAAAGCTTATACAACTCAAGCTGTTGTAATGAACCTATTAGGAATGTATTTAGCAGATTTAAAAGGATTATTAAAATCTGAAGAAGAAGCTGAGATTAAAAATGCATTATTAGAGTTACCAAGTAAGGTAGAAGAAGTGTTAAATCAGAAAGCTCAAATTGCTAAGATTGCTAAACTTATATCTCAAGAAAAAGATTTGTTCTATTTAGGAAGAGATGTTGATTATGCATTAGCAATAGAAGGAGCTCTTAAGATAAAAGAGATAGCTTATATTCATTCAGAAGCATATGCTGGTGGAGAGCTTAAGCATGGAACTATAGCATTAATAGAACCAGGAACAAAAATAATAGCATTATTAACTCAAAGTAATTTAAAGGATAAAATGATTAGTAATATCAGAGAAGTTAAATCTAGAGGAGCTGAAATTATTGGTATAGCATATGAAAATCAAGAAGTAGATTTATCTGTTTTTGATGAAATTATAAGAATACCACAAATTTCAACTAGAATAGCACCTATATTAGGAGCTGTTGTA
This sequence comes from uncultured Clostridium sp., assembly GCA_900543325.1. Taxonomy (GTDB): domain Bacteria; phylum Bacillota; class Clostridia; order Clostridiales; family Clostridiaceae; genus Clostridium. The sequence continues at coordinate 3,828 of UQQU01000042.1, forward strand.
TTACAGTTATTAGCATACTATGTAGCAACTGAAAGAGGTTGTGATATAGACAAGCCAAGAAATCTTGCAAAGTCAGTAACTGTTGAGTAGTAAATAAAATTTAAAAGTAAATGAATGGATTATATCGAATTGTAATGTAAATTGATTTTGATATAGTCCATTTTATTAAAAATAAATTATTATGGGAGAGTGTGAGTATGAGAAGTTTATCGTTAGATGTGTCAAAATTAGAAGGATTTATTAATGAAAATGAAATTGGATATATGAAAGCAATGGTTAATAGTGCACATGAAGTTATTCATAATGGAACAGGTGCAGGAAATGACTTTTTAGGGTGGTTGGACTTACCTAAAAATTATGATAGAGAAGAATTTGAAAGAATAAAGGTTGCAGCAGAGAAAATAAGAAGTAATTCAGATGTATTGATAGTAATTGGAATTGGCGGTTCATATTTAGGATCAAGAGCAGCTATTGAAATGCTAACTAGTAATTTTAATAATATGTTGCCTAAGTCAAAAAGGAAAGCTCCAAAAGTATTTTTTGTAGGAAATAATATAAGCTCTACTTATATATCAGAATTATTTGAGGTTATTGATGGTATAGATATTTCAGTAAATGTAATATCTAAGTCAGGAACAACAACAGAACCAGCTATAGCTTTTAGATTATTTAAGAAGTATATGGAAGAGAAATATGGAGTTGATGAAGCTAGAGAAAGAATATTTGTAACAACAGATAGAGAAAGAGGAGCATTAAAGGGATTATCAAATGAAATGGGATATGAAACATTTGTTATACCTGATAATGTAGGTGGTAGATTTACTGTATTAACAGCAGTTGGATTATTACCGATTTCAGTGGCTGGTATTAACATTGATGAAATTATGAAAGGTGCAGCAGATGCAAGAGAAAAATATTCTAGCAGTTCATTAGAAGAAAATGATTGTTATAAATATGCAGCATTAAGAAATATTTTGTATAATAAAGGAAAATCAATTGAGGTTTTAGTTAATTACGAACCATCATTACATTATTTTAATGAATGGTGGAAGCAATTATATGGAGAATCAGAAGGAAAAGATAAAAAGGGAATTTTCCCAGCTGCAGTTGACTTTTCAACAGATTTACATTCAATGGGACAATTTATTCAAGATGGTAGTAGAATAATGTTTGAAACAGTTCTTAATGTTGAAAAGGTCAATAAAAATATAGTTATTGGTGAAATGGAAGGTAATGTTGATGGATTAAACTTTTTAAAAGGGAAAACTATCGACTATGTGAATAAAAAGGCATTCGAAGGAACTGTATTAGCACATAATGATGGGGGAGTGCCTAATATTATTATAAATATACCTGAATTAACTCCATATTATTTTGGGCAATTAGTTTATTTCTTTGAAAAATCATGTGGAATCAGCGGATATTTATTGGGAATAAATCCGTTCAATCAACCAGGAGTAGAAGAGTATAAAAAGAATATGTTTGCACTTTTAGGTAAACCAGGATATGAAGAACTTAAAGAACAATTAGAAAGTAGATTAAGATAAAACTTTATTATTAGATATAAAAGCTATAGATATTTATTAAATAGCTATTATAATTTAATAGAAATATGTATAATCTATAATGATGATATATAAGAAGTATTATATTATAGGGGGTACATAAATTGGAGAATAATAAACAAGAACTTTTAGCACTAGGATCTATTGTAGTTTTAAAAGGTGGGTATAAAAAGCTAATGATAGTGGGCAGAATGCAGTTACAGGGTGAGGAAGAAAAACTTTGGGATTATCTTGGGGTTTTATATCCAGAAGGCTATTTAGGGAATGATTATACGTTTTTATTTAATAATGAAGATATAGATGAAGTTATTTTTAAAGGATACTCAGATTTAGAAGATGAAGCTTTAAAATTAGCAATAAGGAAGTATAATAAGGAATAGAAGTGTTTTAGGGCACTTCTTTTTTTCTTCAATAACTATAAATAAAGGGGATAATTTAAAATATATAAAGATAAAGGTGCAATAAAGTTATATCTGTGATAAAATATAAATATTCTCAAATTTGTCACTAAGTGATGGGGACATTTATGACATATGAATAGATTGATGTAAACGAATAATAGAGATAAAATAAAATTGTAAGTAGTTGATATTTAAAAATGTCACTAATAGGAGATCCTATGAGAAAGAAAAAATTAATGTCTAGACAAAAACAAATTATACAAATTTTAACTAAATCAACTAGTAAAAATCCTATAACTATTTCGACAATTGCTGAAAGCTTAAATATAAGTTCAAGAACTGTATTAAGAGAGATGCCTAAAATTGAAGAATGGTTAGATGAAAATGGATTTAATTTTATTAAAAAACCAGGTGTTGGTTTAATAATAGATGAAAATCTAGAGAATCAACAATTAATATTAGAACTTCTAGAAGTTGAAAATATTCAAAAAGAATATACCAAAGATGAAAGAAAAAGAATTATTTTAGGTGAGCTATTAGTAAATAAAGAACCATTAAAATTATTTTACTTTACTAATCAATTAAAAGTTTCAGAGGGAACTTTAAGTAATGATTTAGATGGAGTTGAAGCGTGGTTAAAAGAATTTGATATAAAGCTTATTAGAAAACAAGGTTTAGGGATTTATCTAGAAGGTAATGAAAATAATTATAGAAAAGTATTAGCAGATATTTTATACAAGACTCTAGATGAAAAAGAGTTAATAAAGCTTTTAAAAAAATCGTTGAATAATCCAAATACTGAAAATAGTATAGAGTTTTCAATAGAAAATAGAATGCTTAATTTTATTGATAAAACAATAATTAGAGATATAGAAAAAATCGTATCAGATTTAGAGGATAAATGTAATTTTAAACTTATAGATAGTGATTATATTGGATTAGTTGTTCATATATCGTTAGCAGTTCAACGAATAAAAAACGGTGAAAAAATTTCAATGGATAAAGATTCATTAAGTGAATTAGAATTATTACCTGAATTTGCAGTTGCAACTGAAATAACAAATGAATTAGAAAAAATATTTATTATTGAAATTCCTAAAGATGAAATTGGTTATATAACAATGCATTTAAAGGGAGCAAGATTAAGATTAAATAAAGTAGAAAATGATATTGATTTAGATAACTTAGATATTAAGCAAATTTCTAATTATATAATATCAGAGGTTGAAAAAGACTTTAATATTGAAATACTTAATAAGCAAAAATTAAGTAAAGATATATATAATCATTTAGTTCCTGCAGTTAGTAGAATGACTATGAAACTTAATATTAGAAATCCATTATTAGAAAATATAAAGGAACAGTATAAAGAAATTTATGATTCTTGTGAAAATGCTTGTGAAATATTAAAGAAAATTACTAAAGTAGATAAAATACCAGAATCTGAAGTTGCGTATATAGCAATGCACATTGCTGCTGCAATAGAAGAAAATATAAAAAGTGAAAACTTATCAGTTGTAATAGCATGTCCAACAGGTATTGGAACATCAAGGTTATTAGCTGTAAATATAAAAAAAGAATATCAAAACTTGGATATTAAAAGTAGTATATCAGCTATAAATATTGATACAGATAAGTTAAAAAATGAAGGTATCGACTTTATAATATCAACAGTAGAGTTAGATGTAGATTATAAGCATATTTGCTTAAATCCAATGTTTCTACAAAAGGATAAAATAAAGTTAAAAGAATTTATTCATAGATATTCTAAGGATAGAATATTTAAAAAAATAGCAAAAAAAGAAGTTAAGTGTGACAAAGATAAAATAAAAAGTATAACAAATTTGGGCACTGAAATAATTTCAATAATAGAAGAAGTAAAAGTAAGAGAAATTAACTATGTAGAATCAGTAAACGATTTGATAGGAATAGCTAGTAGTATTTTTGCTAATAATGTAAATCATTCAAAGCAAATAAAAAAGTCATTGATTGAAAGAGAAATGAAATCTAGCACCTATTTAAAAGGATTCAATATGATGTTACTACATTGTAAAGATGAAAATATTACTTCTTGTAAATTTGGAGTTGTAAGATTAAAGGAAAAGTTAATAGAGAATAATAAAGAAATTGATTTTGCAATTGTTTCTTTAATTCCTGAAAAAAATACACAAACTCAGATAAATATAATGAGTTACATAAATGGAGAAATAATAGAGAAGGAAATCTTTAGGGAATCCATTAAAAAAAGTAGTGAAGAAGAGTTAACTAATATTATAGAAAAGGTTTTAGGTGATTTATATAGGAAGGAATTAAAGAGTATTATGGAGGAGTAGAGATGATCAAGGAGAAAGTTCAAAAATTTGGTAAGTTCTTAAGCGGAATGGTAATGCCTAATATAGGAGCGTTTATAGCTTGGGGATTAATTACTGCATTATTCATCGAAACAGGGTGGTTTCCTAACGAGCAATTAGCGAGTTTAGTTGATCCAATGTTAAAGTATTTACTTCCATTATTGGTTGGATATACTGGTGGTAGAGTAGTTGGAGATGTAAGAGGTGGAGTAATAGGTGCAATTGCAACTGCAGGTGTTATAGTAGGTGCAGATATTCCAATGTTTATTGGAGCTATGATAATGGGGCCACTAGCTGGATATACTATTAAGAAATTTGATAAAGCTATTGAAGGTAAAGCTCCAGCAGGATTTGAGATGTTAATTAACAATTTTTCAGTTGGAATCATTGGTTTAATACTTGCAATAGTTGGATTTTATGCTATAGGACCAGTAGTTGTAATTTTAACTGAAGGTCTTAAGTTAGGGGTTGAAGTAATAATTTCTAAAGGATTACTTCCTTTAGTAGCAATATTTATTGAGCCAGCTAAGGTATTATTTTTAAATAATGCAATAAATCATGGTATTATTGGTCCAATTGGTATTGAGCAGACGAAAGAACTTGGGCAATCTATAATGTACTTATTAGAAGCAAACCCAGGTCCAGGTCTTGGAGTATTATTAGCATATTGTTTCTATAGTAAAGGTGGAATGAAACAATCGGCACCAGGTGCAGCAATTATACATGCACTAGGTGGAATTCATGAAATTTACTTCCCTTATGTATTAATGAATCCATTATTAATAATAGCACCAATAGTTGGTAGTGCTGCAGGTATATTAGTATTTTCAATTTTTAATGCTGGATTAGTAGCAACTCCATCACCAGGAAGTATATTTGCTTTAATGGCATTAGCACCAAAGGGTGGAATGATTGGAATCCTAGCAGGGGTTGCGGTTTCTACAGCTGTATCATTTGTTGTTGCAGCACCATTAGTTAGAAAAGCTGCTAAAAAGTTAAGTGATAATAATGATGAAACTGTTTCTGAAAATGAAGAGGTAGTAATTAATAAAGAAGTAATCAATAAAATAGTATTTGCTTGTGATGCTGGAATGGGATCAAGTGCAATGGGAGCAACAAAGTTTAGAAATAGAATAAAAGGCTTTGCTTCAAATATAACGGTTATTAATTCATCAGTTGATACAATACCATCTGATGCAGATATAGTTGTAAGTCATAAAAAGTTAGAGGAAAGAGCAAGAAAAAATTCTCCACAAGCAGATCATGTGTTTATAGATAATTTCTTACAAGATAGCAAGCTGGACAAGCTGTATTCTATATTAGAAAACAGGGCAGATGGAAATAGAGAGTTAGAAGAAGTTGCGGTGGCAGAAGTAGCAGCATCAGTACAAGCTAGAGAAACTTCAATATTAAAGAGTGATAATATAATTTTAGGATTATCAAGTGAAAGCAAGGAAGATGCTATAGAGAGAGCTGGTAAGATATTAGTTAAAGAAGGGTACGTTAAGAATAACTATATAGCTGCAATGCAAGAAAGAGAAAAAATAGTATCTACTTATATAGGAATGGGAATAGCAATTCCGCATGGAGTTGGTGAAGCAAAAAAAGAAGTTGAGAAATCGGGAATAGTTGTTCTTCAGTATCCAGATGGTGTAGTCTTTGGTGATGATTTAGCATACTTAGTTATTGGTATCGCTGGAGTTGGAGATGATCATTTAGAAATATTATCTAATATCGCAACATCATTAGAAGATGAAACGTTAGTAGACAAGCTTAAAAATACAAGTGACAAATTTGAAATATTAAAAACTTTTAACAAATAATAAGAGGTATTTCTTATGAAAAAGGCAATTCAATTTGGAGCAGGAAATATAGGTAGGGGAGTTATAGGACCATTACTTTCAAAATCAAATTATCAAGTAGTTTTTGCTGATATAAATAATGAAATAATTAATAAGCTTAACGAAAATAATCAATATTTAATTCATGTAAAAGATATTGAGTGTACAGAGGAGCAGGTTAATAATATAAGTGGTGTTATGTTAACAAGTGATGAAATAATAAATGAAATAGTTGATGCTGAAATAATAACAGCAGCTATTGAATCAAGATATATACCACAAGTTGCATTAATTATAGCAAAAGGAATAAAGATTAGAAATAAAAATGGAAGTAAGCTAAATCTAAATATAATTTCATGTGAAAATATTATAGAATCTAGTACAAAACTTAAAGATGAAATAAAAAAACACTTAAATAGAGATGAAATAAATTATTTGGATGAGTATATTGGATTTCCAAATTGTTTAGTTGATAGAATAGTGATGCCAAATATAAATGAAAACGATTTCTACACTCAGGTAGAGAAATATTGCCAATGGATAATAGATAGAAATGGATTTAAAGGTGATATATCAAGTATAGAAAGTGCCAATTTTGTAGATGATTTAAATGCCTATATTGAAAGAAGTATATTTATAATAAACACAGTGTATGCTATGACCTCGTATTTTGGAAAGCTAAGAGGATACACATCTATAGAAGAAAGTGTAAATGATAAGTTTATATATGATTTAGTAAAAGACTTAGTAAAAGAAAGTGCATCAAAAATAGCAGTTAAATATAAATTTGATGAAAAAAGCAATTTAGGGTATATAGAAAAAACAATTGATAGATTTAAAAATCCATATTTAAAAGGTAAAGAAATAAGAACAGGAAAAAATCAATTAAAAAGATTAAATGAATACGCTAAGATGACTAATAATTTTAATAGTTTTACTAGTAATTTAGAGATATTTAATATGTTAAATGATGATATGAGGAGGAGTTATTAATGAAAAAAGCAATTCAATTTGGAGCAGGAAATATAGGAAGAGGTTTTATAGGATCATTATTATCTAAGGCAGGATATCATGTAGTATTTGCAGATGTAAATACTGAAATAATTGATAAGATTAATAAAGATAAAGAGTATACAATTCATGTAATGGATACTGTGTGTTCAGAAGAGAAAGTTAATGATATAAGTGGTGTTATATCAATAAATAATGAAATATACAAAGAAATAGTTGAAGCTGAAATTATAACTACTGCAGTTGGGCCGGTTGTTTTACCAAGAATAGCACCAACAATAGCAAAAGGTATAGCTCTTAGAAAAGAAAATGGAGTAAAGAACTATTTAAACATAATTGCATGTGAAAATGCAATTAAGGCTAGTTCACAACTTGAGGAAGAAGTTAAGAAGTATTTAACTAAAGATGAAGTTGATTATTTAGAAGAATTTGTAGGATTCCCAAATTGTTCTGTAGATAGAATAGTTCCACCTGTGAAAAGTGAAAATATTTTAGATGTTGTAGTTGAGAATTACTATGAATGGAATGTTGAAGAAAAAGCATTTAAAGGTGAAATACCTAAGATAGAAGGTATGAATTTAGTAGATAATTTAATGGCTTATATCGAAAGAAAGCTATTTACATTAAATACTGGACATGCAATAACTGCTTATTTTGGATACTTAAAAGGATATGAAACAATAGAAGAAAGTATTAAAGATGAAGTTATTTACGATTTTGTTAAAAAGGCAATGATTGAAAGTGGAAAAGGATTAATTGCTAAATATAATTTTGATGAAGAAGCTCATTATAAATATATAAATAAAATAATAGATAGATTTAAGAATCCATATTTAAAAGATGATGTGGCAAGGGTTGGAAGAGAACCTTTAAGAAAACTAAATGAAAATGATAGATTAATAAAACCATTAATTACAGCAAGAGGCTTTAATATTAATACAGATAACTTATTATTAGGCGTAGGGGCAGCACTTCATTATGATAATAAAGAAGATGCTCAAAGTGTACAATTACAAAGTTTAATTAATGAAAAAGGTATTAAAGAATCTTTAGCTGAAATATCAAAAATATCAGGTGATACTGATGTATTAGATAAGGTAGAAAAATATTATGGTGAAGTTAAGAAATTAATAGGCGCATAATATTTTTATATAAATATTTAAAACTCAAAATTTAATCTCTAAAAGTCTGACACCAAAAGTAAAATTCAAAATGCTTTTGGTGTTATTCTTTATATAATATTTTGAAGTGAATACAATTTTGAATAATAGTTATAAAATAATTGATATAAAAGAAATATAAGGATAAAATTAGCATATGGAATATAAAAGGAAACTAGAGAGGAGAAAAAAGGTAGTGATTAAAGAAAAAGTACAGAGCTTTGGAAATTTTATAAGTAGTATGATTATACCCAATATAGGTGCATTTATAGCATGGGGATTCATAACTGCTATATTTACTCCTACAGGATGGTTTCCAAATGAAAAGATAACATTACTAGTAGAACCCTTAACACAATATTTATTACCATTATTAGTAGGCATTACGGGAGGTAAAGTTACTGGGGGACCAAGGGGAGGAGTTGTTGCAGCAATATCAACAATTGGTGTAATAGCTAGTACTAGTATACCAATGGTTTTAGGAGCAATGGTAATGGGACCTTTATCGGGATACATAATAAAGAAATTTGACAAAATAATAAAAGATAAAGTTCCAGCTGGATTTGAGATGTTAGTAAATAATTTTTCACTTGCTATTATAGGAATGATATTAGCTATAGTAGGATTGTTTGTAATTGGACCAAGTATGACTATCATTGTAGGAGTAATGAATATAGGGGTATCTTTTATTGTTAAAAATGGATTATTACCGTTATTGGCAGTATTTATAGAACCAATAAAAGTACTATTTTTAAATAATGCAATAAATCATGGAATAATAGATGTAATAGCACTAGATCAAGTTAATGAATATGGAAAATCAATATTGTATTTATTAGAAGCAAATCCTGGTCCAGGATTAGGTGTAATATTATCTTACTTTATATATAGTAAAGGAACCATGAAACAGTCAGCTCCTAGTGCTGCTATAATTCAGTTTTTTGGAGGGATACACGAAATATATTTTCCATACATATTAATAAATCCATCATTGTTATTAGCAGCAATTATAGGAAGTATTGTTTCTATAATAACTTTTTTAACTTTTAATTCTGGATTAATAGCAACAGCATCTCCGGGAAGTATTTTTTCTATAATGATGCTATCTCATAAAAGTGATATTTTAACAAATTTATTAGGAGTTTGTGTTGGAGCTATAGTTTCATTTTTTATATCTGCGTTTTTATTAAAAAGAAAATATAGAGAAAAAGATGATAAAAATACTAATAGGGAAAATGTGCAGGAATTAGACTTGGATATTAAAGATATAAAGAAAATAGTGTTTGCATGTGATGTAGGAATGGGGTCAAGCGCTATGGGAGCAACAAATTTTAGAAATAGAATAAAAGATTTTAATTTAGATATAGAAGTAGTTAATTCATCTGTAGCTAATATACCTGATGATGCTGATATAATAATAACTCATAAAGGGCTATTGGATAGTATAAAAAAAGAGATTAATAAGGATAAAATTATTTTTATAGAAAACTTTTTAGAAGATGATAATTTAGAAGTTTTATATGAGAAGTTAAGTAAAAAGAATGAGGGCAATGAAATTAATGCTGTAGAAGATCTACTTGAAGTTGAAAATAATACATTATTAAATGAAGGGAATATTTTGTTAGGCTTAGAAAGCGAATCTAAGGAAGAAGCTATAATAAGAGCTGGTGAACTTTTATTTAATAATGGTTATACAAAATATGAATATATAGATTCTATGTTAGAAAGGGAAAATATAATATCTACATATATTGGCCTTGGAATTGCTATACCTCATGGTACGGAAAGTGGAAAGAGTGAAGTTGAAAAGGCAGGAGTTATAGTTTTACAATATCCTAAAGGAATAAAATTTGGTACTCAAACAGCATATCTATTAATTGCTGTTGCGGCTAAGCATGATGAACATTTAGAAATAATATCAAGTATAGCAAAATCACTAGAAGATATTGAGTTAATAGAAAAAATAAAAACAACTACAAATCCAAAAGATATATTAAAAGCATTTAATCTCTAATTAGTAATATAAAAAGAGTGAAAATATTAATATAGAAATTAAATTAATGATTTGTTAGAATTAACTATAATTACAATTTTTTAGAAATAGAGAGTGAGAAAAATGGGAAACTTTAAAATGCCTAAAGGGTTTTTATGGGGAAGTGCATCTGCTGCATATCAAGTAGAAGGTGCTTATTTAGAAGATGGCAAAGGACTTACAAATTGGGATAAGTTTGTTAGAATTGAAGGTAAAACTTTTAAACATACTACAGGAGATGTGGCAGTAGATCATTATCATAGATTTAAAGAAGATATTAAGTTAATGGCAGAAATGGGACTTAAGACTTATCGTTTTTCAATTGCATGGGCAAGAATAATTCCGGATGGAAATGGAGAAGTAAATGAAAAAGGATTAAAGTTTTATGAAGAACTAATTGATGAATGCTTAAAATATAATATTGAGCCAATGGTTACAATATTCCACTGGGATTTACCACAAGCATTAGTAGATCAATATAATGGATTTGAGGATAGAAAAATAGTAGATGATTTTGTTAGATATGCAAAAATATTATTCGAACGTTTTGGTTCAAAGGTTAAGTATTGGATTACATTAAATGAACAAAATATATTTACTTCTTTAGGATGGCTTACAGCAATGCATCCGCCAGGAAAATTTGATGATGTAAAAACTTTTTATCAAGTTAATCATCACGCATTTATGGCACATGCAAAAACAGTATTGGAATTTAAGAAACTAGTTTCAAATGGGAAAATAGGAGCAAGTTTTGCATATAGCCCAAGCTATGCTATTGATTGTAATCCAATTAATGCAATGTCAAAAATGGATTATGATGATATGAAGAATTTTTGGTGGATGGATATGTATGCTTATGGACATTACCCTAAATCAACATTTATTTACTTAAAAAATAGGAATATGGAACCGAAATTTGAAGCTGGGGATGAAGAAATATTAAAAGAAGCAGCATCAAAAATTGATTTTATGGGTGTAAATTATTATCAAACATCTGTATGTGAATATAATCCAATTGATGGAGTAACTCCTTATGGAACATTTAACACTACTGGTGTTAAAGGATCTGGACAAGTTACAGGACAACCAGGATTATTTAAGAATCCATCTAATCCATATTTAAAAACAACAGATTGGGATTGGACTATTGATCCAATGGGCTTAAGATATGCTTTAAGAGAAATTACAAGCAGATATAATTTACCAATAATAATATCTGAAAATGGATTAGGTGCTTTTGATAAAAAGGAAGAAGATAATTCAATTCATGATCCATATAGAATAGCCTTCTTAAAGGCACATATTGAAGAAATGAAAATTGCGATTGAAGAAGGTTGTGAAGTAATTGCTTATTGCACTTGGTCATTTACTGATTTGTTAAGTTGGTTAAATGGTTATCAAAAGAGGTATGGATTTGTTTATGTAGATAGAGAAGAAGAAGAGGGTTCTTCAATGAATCGTTATAAAAAAGATAGCTATTATTGGTATAAAAAAGTAATAGAAACTAATGGTGAAGAACTTTAAACATAAGGAGCTATGCATTTATTGCAATAGCTCCTTTTAGTATTTAGGGAATTGTTATATCATTTATAAAATTATAGGCTATTTCTACTAATGTATATATAACTCCTAACAAGGTGATTGCTGCTACTATATCCATAAAATCACTCCATATCAATATAATATATATTAATATGGTAGTAAAAAAAATTTAAAAATATACGTAAAAATATATTAAAAATTATGAATATTTAAGTTTTACAAATAGGAGTAGTAGATTGGACTATATAAATAAGTGTGTAATAGGCATTATACAAATACCTAAAAAGATAGAGGCTACAGAAAGTCGTGTATAGCCATACTTCCTTGATGAAGGAATAAGTTCATCTAATGAGATGTAAATCATTATTCCACATACTACAGCAAAAATTATTCCAAGTATAAGTTCATTAATAAATGGTTTTAAGCATAAAAATGCAATTAAAGCACCTAAAGGTTCTGCCATTCCTGAAAGAAAAGAATATTTAATTGCCTTATACCTACTCTTTGTTGCAAAGTAAATTGGCATAGCAATGGCAATACCTTCTGGTATATTATGAAGTGCTATAGCTAAAGTCACAGCAATTCCTAATGAAGCATCTTGATATCCAGAAACAAAGGTTGCAATACCTTCAGGAAAGTTATGTATCATAAGTGCTATAGTTGATACTAAACCAACTCTAAAAATATCAAAATTATTATCACATTTAGGAACAGTTCCTTTCTCCTCTTCAGGAATAAAGATATCAATTAAATAAGCCATTAATGCACCTATTAACAAAAAGAGAATAGACCATAGTATACCATTAACCTTTCCATGATACTTTGATATAGCTTCTTGCGCAGTAGGAAATAAATCAGTAAATGACACTGTTATCATAACACCAGCAGAAAAACCAAGAGAAAAGGTAAGGAATTTTTCATTTCGAGTTTTGCTAAAGAAAATAATAACGGCTCCTAAAACAGTTGACAGTCCTGCTATTGTGGAAAGTAATAAAGGAAATAATGAAGTTTTATCAATCATTTTCAACCTCTCTATATTATTGTTACATAATTATTTTATGAATGAGGATAGATAAAAAGAATATAAAGTTTTACAAAATATTGGTATAATCATAAGTGGAAATAATAAAATTGGGGTGATAATATGCTAGGAACAATAGTAAATTCAATAGCAGTAATCGTAGGATGCTTAGTTGGTCTTATAGTAAAAGGTAGATTAACTGAAAAAATAATCACTACTATAATGAATGGACTTGCTTTATGTACTATATATATAGGGATATCAGGGGCTTTAAATGGTGGTGATACATTAATAATGATAATATCAGTAGCTATTGGAGCATTGTTTGGTGAAATTATAGATATAGATAAAGGGTTAAATAAATTAGGATATTATTTAGAAAGTAGATTTAAAGGAAAGAAGAAAAATAATATATCCATAGCTGAAGGATTTATAACTTCAAGTCTTTTATTTTGCGTAGGAGCAATGGCAATAGTAGGTTCTTTAGAAAGTGGATTAAAGGGGAATCATGATACGTTATTTACTAAGTCTATTTTAGATGGAATATCCTCTATTATTTTTACATCATCATTAGGAATAGGAGTTATATTTTCTGCAGCAACAGTATTTTTATATCAAGGAGTTATAACATTAGGAGCGGGACTTTTATCTGGAGTATTAAGTACAGCTGTAATTACAAATATGAGTGCTGTTGGAGGATTACTTATAGTTGGACTTGGATTTAACATGTTAGGTATAACTAAAATTAAAATTGCTAACTTACTTCCAGCTATATTTTTACCTATTATATTTCAATTATTTATCTAACTCTTTAATTGATATAGTAAGATTTTACAAAATTTAAATGAGTATTACCAAAATTAGTAATATAAGAAATGATATGGTAATATATAATTGTAATTATATATTTTTAGGAGGGAAATAATGAAAAAAGATTATTCAGCACTTATTTGGGGACTTGTATTTGTTGCTGTAGGAATTATCTTTGGAGGAAATGCTCTTAATATATGGGATATAGATGTATTTTTCCCGGGATGGTGGACTTTATTTTTAATTATACCTGGATTAGTATCTATGGTTAGATACGGATTTAACTGGGGATCAGGGGTGTTAGTAATATTAGGTTTAATATTACTTTTTGATGCATTAGATATTATTAGTAGTGATATTATGTGGAAGTTAGTATTTCCATTGATTTTAGTTATTATAGGTATTTCTATTTTAACATCATTTTTTAGAAGTGGTACTAAAAAAAACATTGAAGATGAAGAGTATACTAAAAGTAAATCATATAAGTATGATTCAACACAATATCCAAGATATACTGCTATTTTAGGTGGTGGAGATTACAAGAATAATACTGAAGATTTAAAAGGTGTAGTTGCAGAGGCCATATTAGGTGGATTAGAAATAGATTTAAGAGATGCCAAAATAACAGAAGATATAGTATTAGAGCTTACTGCTGTATTAGGAGGAATAGATATATATATTCCTGATGATGTTAGAGTAGAAATAATTTCAGGAGTACCTGTTTTAGGTGGATTTGAGCATAAGATAAATAGAAATGCGTTATCTGGACCTAAGGTGAGAATTAAGTATACTGCAGTATTAGGTGGAATAGAAATTAAATAGGTAAGAGTGAAGAGTGAAGGTGGAAAACCTATGGTTTTCCTTAACTTTTATCTTTTTACTCTTACTTTTTACATTTTAGACCTATTATTTTTTAAAATTTCATTTATAATAATAAATGTTATTTAATAATTACTTTGTTTTTTATATAAACTTAAGATAAAGAGTAAACTATAAATAATTGAGTATTCAATTATAGAAGAGGAAGGTGTTAAGATGAAGGTTGTAATTATAGGTGGAGTTGCAGCAGGAATGAGTGCAGCAGCTAAGTTTAAAAGACTTTCACCTAATGATGATGTAGTAGTATATGAGAAAGGTGATATAGTTTCATTTGGAGCTTGTGGACTACCATATTATGTAGGTGGATTCTTTGATGATTCAAGAGAAATGATAGCAAGAACTCCTGAACAATTTAAGGAATCAGGAGTAGAAATACATATTAAACATGAAGTTATAGATGTAGATTTTTCTAATAAAAAATTAAAGGTAAAAAATCTTAATACAAATGAAATATTAGAAGAAAATTATGATAAATTAATGATAGCAAGTGGTGCAAGAGCAATAATACCACCTATTAAAAATATTAATTTAGAAAATGTAGTAACTTTAAAATCTATGGAAGATGGTAATAAATTAAGAGATTTAATGGCAAATGAAGATTATAAAAAAGTTGCTATTATAGGAGCTGGATTTATAGGACTTGAGGCTGTTGAAGCTGCAAAGCATAAAGGTAAGGAAGTTACTGTTATTCAATTACAAGATAGGGTTCTTCAAGAAGTATTTGATAAAGATATAACTGAGCTTTTAGAAGAAGAATTAAGAGATAATGATGTTAACCTTTTATTATCAGAAACTGTAGTTGAACTTATTGGTGATGGAAAAGTTTCTAAAGTTAAAACTGATAAAAGAGAAATTGATGCAGATATAGTTATACTTGCAACTGGTGTTAAACCAAATACTGATTTCTTAAAATCTGATGAAATTAAGATGTTAAAGAATGGAGCACTTATAGTTGATAGCTATGGAAGAACATCAGTAGAGGATGTTTATTCAGCTGGTGACTGTGCCACTATAAATAATTTAATTACAGGAAAAGAAAGTTATGTTCCACTTGCAACTGGAGCTAATAAGCTTGGAAGAATAGTTGGAGAAAATCTAGCAGGTCAAAACAATTCATTCCAAGGATCTATGGCATCTAGCTGTATTAAGGTTATGAATATGGAAGCAGCTAGAACTGGGTTATCAGAAAAGGAGGTTAAGGATTTAGGCTTTGATTATAAAACTAAGTTTATAACTGATATGAATCAAACTAGCTATTATCCAGGAAGAGAAAGAATTTATGTTAAACTTATTTATGATGCACATACTAAAGTTATATATGGAGGGCAAGTAGCAGGGTATAAAGATGCTGTTCAAAGATGTAATGTTTTAGCAGCATGTATTTATGCTAAGATGACAACAGAGCAATTAGGAATGTTAGATCTTTGTTACTCACCACCATTTGCAAGAACATGGGATGTATTAAACGTAGCAGGTAATGTATCAAAGTAAAAAAATGTAAGGACCTCCGGGGGCAATCCAATATTTGGATAGACCCCGGAGGTCCCTACATTTTTTTACATAAGACCTTTAATGGTTTGTAATAGTTTGCATATATGAAAAATACAACAAAGTGAATTGGAGAATTAAAACCAGATGAATATGATAATTATCAAGGAATTTTAAGATTACAAGAAGTGTGCAAAAATTTTGAAAAGATGTGGGGAGTAGAAGTGAACACAATAATATCTAAAGGTAATTGGAATTTATCAACTAAGCAAATCAGCTATACTATCACCATTTACTTGGCTGTTAAAAATTATTGAAACAAGGGATATTATACTTTCTATTTTAGTAATAGTTTTAATGTCAGCTTAATTTACCGTTAGTTGAATAATTTTTTAATATAATTATTATCAAAAAATTACAATTATACAGAAAATATGATATATTTTACGAATTATAAAAATAAGAATTAGTAGAAAATTCGCGTTTAATGATTTACTTTATTGAAATTTTATGTAATAATAGTATAGATTTTGTGCCTAATTAATAAGAAAAAAGTTGAAATTTTTTATTAATAGTTGCAATTAGTATAAATAGTTCTTTTTATTAAAAAGCTATTTATGCTAAAAAAAAACTATAAAATTAGGAGTGGAAATATGAAAATAGGATTTGATCATGAAAAGTATTTAGAGGAACAATCAAAGTACATATTAGAAAGAGTTAATAACTACGATAAGCTATACTTAGAGTTTGGTGGAAAACTTTTATTTGATTTACATGCAAAAAGAGTTTTACCTGGATTTGATGAAAATGCAAAGATTAAGTTATTACATAAATTAAGAGAAAATGTTGAAGTAGTTATCTGTGTTTATGCAGGTGATATAGAAAGAAATAAAATAAGAGGCGACTTCGGAATCACTTATGATATGGATGTTTTAAGATTAATTGATGACTTAAGAAGCTATGATCTAGAAGTTAATTCAGTTGTAATAACTAGATATAATGATCAACCTTCAACGACTGTTTTCATAAACAAATTAGAAAGACGTGGAATAAAGGTTTATAAGCATAGAGCTACTAAGGGATATCCAACAGATGTTGATACTATTGTTAGTGAAGAAGGATATGGAAAGAATCCATATATTGAAACAAGTAAACCAATAGTAGTTGTTACTGCACCAGGACCAGGAAGTGGTAAGCTTGCTACATGTTTAAGTCAATTATATCATGAAAATAAAAGAGGAAATGTTGCTGGATATTCTAAGTTTGAAACATTCCCAGTATGGAATGTTCCATTAAAACATCCATTAAATATAGCTTATGAAGCTGCAACAGTTGATTTAAAAGATGTTAACATGATAGACTACTTCCATTTAGATGCTTATGGAGAAACTGCAGTTAACTATAATAGAGATTTAGAAACATTCCCAGTACTTAAGAGAATCATAGAAAAGATTACAGGAAAAGAATCAGTTTATAAATCACCAACAGATATGGGAGTTAATAGAGTTGGGTTTGGTATAGTTGATGATGAAGTGGTTAAAGAAGCTTCAAGACAAGAGATAATAAGAAGATACTTTAAAACAGGTTGTGAATATAAAAAAGGCTATGTTGATAAAGAAACATTTGAGCATGCAAAACTTATAATGGAACAAGTTAACTTAAAGCCAGAAGATAGAAAGGTTGTTATACCGGCAAGAGAGCGTGCAGCTAAATTAAAGGAAGAAAATAATAATATTTGCACAGCAGTTGCAATAGAATTAAATGATGGAAGTATTCTTACAGGAAAAGGTTCAGAACTTTTAGATGCATCAGCGGCAGCATTATTGAATTCAGTAAAGCACTTAGCTAATATAGCAGATGATATACATTTAATTTCACCAGTTATTTTAGAACCTATTTTAGATTTAAAATCTAAAACTTTATCAAATCAAAAAGTATCATTAAATTGTGAAGAAGTTTTAATTGCATTAAGTATTTCAGCAGCAACTAATCCGATAGCTCAAGTTGCAATGGAAAAGTTAGCAATGCTTAAGAATTGTCAAGCTCATTCAACTACAATATTACCAACAAGTGATGAACAAACATTAAGAAAGCTTGGAATAGACGCAACATGTGATGCAGAATATGCTTCAGAAAGTCTTTTCTACAATAATTAATAAATAGATAAAGTAAAGAGATTATTACAATAGTAAATGTAATAATCTCTTATTTTTTATGTAATTTTATGATTAATAAAAAGTACTCACTATTCTTTTTATAGATGAATAGTAATAAAGTATATGCAAAATATTATGAAAAGGAGTAAATGTGGATGACAACTTATAAAGGTATAGATATTAGTAATTGGCAAGGAAGTGTAGATTTCTCAGAAGTAAAGAATAGTGGAGTACAAATAGTTTATATTGAAGCAACAGAAGGAAATTTTTATACAGATCCATACCTTCAAGAATTTTATGATGGTGCATCTAGTAGTGGATTATTAATAGGGTTTTATCATTTTTTTAGTCCATCAGTTTTAGCATCAGAGCAGGCAAAATATTTTACTAATGCTATAAGTGGAATGACAAGTGACTGTAGATTAGTATTGGATTTAGAAGAGGCAGGTAGTTATGGATCTGCAGAATTATCTATGCTTGCAAATGAATTTTTAGAAGCTGTTGAAATAAATAGTGGATTAAATGTTGCTTTATACACTTATGCAAGCTTTGCAAATAATAATATTGAGCCAGGATATGGATTAGAGAAATATCCATTATGGATAGCAGAGTATGGAACTAGTTCTCCAGAAAGTAATTCAATATGGGGAAGCAGTTATGCTGGATGGCAATATTCAGATACAGGATATATACCAGGTGTAAGTGGAAATTGTGATTTAGATACCTTTAATAGTGGGATATTACTAAATAGTAAAGTAAGTATTCCGGAAACTAGAAAGCAAGAGTCAGAAAATAGTGCTATCAAATATTATGTAGTTCAAGCAGGAAATACTTTAAGTGGAATAGCATCAAGATTTGGAACTACAGTTCAAGCATTGGCTCAATTAAATAATATAACAAATCCTAATTTAATCTATGTAGGTCAAGTATTAAAGATATATGGAGATAATAAAGTTCAAAGAGGAAATAATAATTTCAGTACTACCTATGTTGTACAATCAGGAGATACTTTAAGTGGAATAGCATCAAGATTTGGTACAACTGTACAAGAGTTAGTTCAATTAAATGATATATCAAATCCTAATTTGATATATATTGGAGAAGTATTAAAACTTCCAGTTTCTAATTCAGTTAAAAGCGGAGCATCATCTAAGCAATATCAAACAACTTATGTAGTACAATCAGGAGATACTTTAAGTGGAATAGCGGCAAGGTTTGGAACTACAGTACAATATTTAGCTAGAATAAATGGAATAGTAAATCCAAATTTAATATATGTAGGACAAATACTAAAAATTAGTTCATCAGGAGTATCGGCACAAAGAGGAGATTCTACTGCAACTTATGTAGTTAAATCTGGTGATACTTTAAGTGGAATAGCATTAAGATTTGGAACTACAGTTTCTAATTTAGTTGTATTAAATGATATTTCAAATCCAAATTTAATATATCCAGGACAAGTTTTAAAAGTTTAGTTATTGTTAAACAAAAATAAATTAAAAAATTAAGATTTAAACTTAGCTTAGATAGTTTAAATGAATTAAGAATCTGTTAAAGTAAAAATTAAGAAGGATAAAATAAGTTTGAAGGCTTATTTTATCCTTAGTTATATTATATTTTTGCAATTACAAAAATAAAAATATTTTTATAAATAATATATAAAATTAATGGTTATTAAAATAGGAGTATTACTTATAATTTATAGAATAACTAATAATATGTCTAGGAATAATAAATATAGACAGATTAGATATTTATGAAAGGAATTGTTTTGATGAGTGAAGAGAAAGTTAGAATAATACCTCTTGGTGGATTGGGCGAAATTGGAAAAAATATTACAGCTATAGAGTGTGATAATGAAATTGTTATTATTGATTGTGGAGTAGCATTCCCTGATGAAGAAATGTATGGTGTTGATTTGATAATTCCAGATATAACTTATTTAAAAAATAATGTGGAAAAGATAAAAGGGATTTTTTTGACACATGGACACGAGGATCACATAGGGGCATTACCTTATGTGTTAAAGGAAATTAATGTTCCTCTTTATGGAACTAAATTAACAATAGGTATTGTTAGGACTAAGCTAGAAGAACATAATGTTTTAGCAGAGGCAAAGTTAAATAATGTTGAGCCAGGAGATGTTATTTCATTTAATAAGCTTAAAGTAGAGTTTATAAGAAATACTCATAGTATTGCAGATTCATGTAGTTTAGCAATATTTACACCTGTAGGAATAATACTTCATACAGGTGATTTTAAAATAGACTATACACCTATAGATGGACAAAAGATGGATTTACAAAGAATATCTAATCTTGGTAAAGAAGGAATAGCTTTATTAATGGCTGATAGTACTAATGTTGAAAGACAAGGTCATTCATTATCAGAAAAAAGTATTGGATTAACATTAGATAGAATTATTGGAAAAGCTAAGGGAAGAGTTATAGTTGCTACTTTTGCATCTAACATACATAGAATGCAGCAAATAGCTGATGCATCTTTTAAAAATAATAGAAAAGTTATTTTTAATGGAAGAAGCATGGAGAATATATCTAAAGTTGCCATGGAGTTAGGGTATTTACATATACCAAATAGTGAAGTTATGAGTATTGATGATTTGAAAAATTATGAAAATGATAAAATAACATTAATAACAACAGGAAGCCAAGGAGAACCTATGGCATCATTAGCTAGAATAGCTTTTTCAAATCATAGAAAAATAACTATAGAGCCTAATGATACTTTTATAATTTCAGCATCACCAATACCAGGAAATGATAAGTTAATATCACGAGTTATAAATCAATTATTTAGGAAAGGAGCTGATGTAATATATGAGGATTTAGAGGACGTGCATGTATCAGGTCATGCCTATCAAGAAGAGCTAAAGCTTATACATACATTAGTTAATCCTAAATATTTTATGCCTGTTCATGGAGAGTATAGACATTTAAAGCATCATGGTGATTTGGCAGAGAATTTAGGTATGAAAAAAAATAATATATTTATATTAGAAACAGGCGATGTATTGGAACTTACAAAAGATAATTGTAGAAAAGATGGCAGAGTTAGAACAGGAGCAATATTTGTTGATGGTTTAGGTGTTGGAGATGTTGGGAATATTGTATTGCGTGATAGAAGACACTTAGCTCAAGATGGAATGTTAACTATTGTTGTTGCTATAGAAAGAGATACTTTAAGTATTGTTTCAGGACCAGATGTAATTACAAGAGGATTTGTATATGTTAAAGAGTCTGAGGAGCTTATAAATAAAGTAAAAGAATTGTCAGTAAATGAATTAGAGAAATGTTTAAGTATGGGTGTTATCGAGTGGTATGTATTGAAAGGGAATATTAAAAAGACTGTAGAAAATTATATTTATGAAACTACAAAAAGACGTCCTACAATAATTCCAATTATTATGGAAACTTAAATATAATGCGTTGAAAATAAGTAGATAAATGTTGTATAATTTATATGTAAACATTTAAAAAGGGAGAAAAGGGGAAAAATATGAATACAGTAACAGCTAAAAGATATCAAGATTTGATGCAAGAATTTTTAAAAACTCCAAGAAGTGATGTTAAAGGCTTTAGAAAAAAATATGAAGAGGTTTTAAATAAATTTTTAAACTTGGATGAGGTTTATGTAATAGCTTCGAGAAGTGCAACCGTTGATGAGGTTAAGGAAAATAAAGCTAAACCATTATGTGCATTAAACCATAAAAAATTACCATGCATGTGGTTTTTCTCTGAAAAAGAATTTGCGCAAAATTTTGTAAAACACTTTGGAATTATAAAAGAGGGAACTGAATATATAAGAAAGCTTCAAGGTGAAGAGTTAATCAAAGTTATAAAGTTTGGAATATTTAATGGAGTCTATCAATTTTCTATAGATGAAGGTAAATGCACTATGGTTATGGTACCATATGATTTATTAAATACTTATTTAGTTAATAAGGGAGAAGAAAACTTTCTAGAAAAGAATCAATATGAGCTAATGATATTATTTACTATGATGAAATTCCATAAAAAGTTGGTATATGCAATTGAAAGTGATGACAAAGATAAGAATGGTAAAAATATATTAGCAGCAGATAGAAGTGGGGTACTTAATATTTTTGATAAAAAAGATGATGCTAATATTCATAAATATGATATTGGATATGGAAGAAAAGAAGCTACAGGACTTAATATTGTTCAATTTAGGAATGCCATTAATTCAATTGTGGATAGCATTGAAACAGTTAGATTTGAAATAAAAGAAAATATTATTGAAATAAAAAGTAGTAAATTAGCTTATATATTAAATGAAATGGTAAAAGTTGAATATAAATAAATACAATAATTAATAAAACTACCTATAATGGAAATATTATAGGTAGTTTTATTGATATAAGGAAGTTTTATGGTGGTATAAAGCTATATAGTAAAAATTTATATAGCTTTATTATGAAATAGGTGATATAAAAATAATATAAAGAAAAAAGCTTATAATATGTATAATACATAAATAAGGTTTTGAAGTAAAAAATATAAGTATATTTATTTGAGAGGAGAATTTCTATGAAAGACTTATTAGATAAAGGAGCTGTAATACAAAGAGATATGGAAACATATGCGATAGCCCCACATTTAACAGGCGGACTTATAACTCCAAAGCAACTTAGAGATATTGCAGATGTTGCAGAAAAGTATAATGCATCAGCTGTAAAGGTAACTGGGGCTCAAAGAATTGCTATTGTTGGGTTAAAGGAAGAAGATATTGATAAGGCATGGGCTGATTTAGGGATGAAGCCAGGAGCTGCTATAGGACTATGTGTAAGAAGTGTAAAGATATGTCCAGGAACTACTTTCTGTAAGAGAGGTTTACAAGATTCAGTAGCTATAGGATCAAAATTAGATGGAGCATTCCATGGAAGAAATCTTCCTAATAAATTAAAAATAGGAGTTAGTGGATGTCCAAATAGCTGTGCTGATAGCCATACTAGAGATATTGGATTAATAGGTGGACCAAAAGGATGGATTCTTTATGTTGGAGGAAGAGGTGGAGTTATTCCTAGATTAGGGGATAGAATAGCTATGAACATTCCAGATGAAAGAATTTTTGATGTTGTTGAAAAAGTAATAGATATCTATGCTGAAAATGGTCAAGGAAGAGAAAGATTAGGAAATTATATAGATAGAATTGGACTAGATGAGTTTAAGAAATTATTAAATATTGAAGAATTCTTAAAAGCTTAAAATAAATAAAAATAGCAAAAGGAAAAAAATCGAATTATGATTAATAATTTGATTTGCCTTTTGCTTTTTTATTTTATATGAATATCTTTAAAGTTTTAATAATGAAAAGTTATTTACTTAACATAAATATAGGTTATACTAATTAAATGAACAATAATAAATTTAATAAAAATGAGGGAAATATATTGGATAATACATTTAAGAAATATAAATTGTGTGATGAGATAATGAAAGCATTAGATGGTATAGGTTATAGTAAGCCTTCTGATGTTCAAAGTAAGGTTATACCTGAAATATTAAGTGGAAAGGATGTTGTAGTTAAATCACAAACAGGAAGTGGAAAGACTGCAGCATTTGGAATACCATTATGTGAAAAGATATTTTGGGAAGATAGCAAACCACAAGTTTTAATTTTAACACCAACTAGAGAGCTGGCCATTCAAGTTAAAGAGGAATTAAGTAATATAGGCAGATTTAAAAGAATAAGAGCTGTTGCGGTATTTGGAAAACAACCATTTTCTGAGCAATCAAGAGAGTTAAAACAAAAAACTCATGTTGTAGTTGGAACGCCAGGTAGAGTATTTGATCATATTGATAGAGGAACACTAGACATTTCAAATATAAAATATTTAGTAATAGATGAAGCTGATGAAATGCTTAATATGGGCTTTATAGATCAAGTGAGAGATATAATAAATACCTTAAATAAGAATAGACAAACAATGTTATTTTCTGCAACTATTCCAGAAGAAATATTAGGATTATGTAAGGTGTATATGAATAATCCTACTAATATTGAAATTAAAGCTCAAAAGTTAATAACAGATAACATAAATCATGAATTATATAGATTTGATGAGTTTTATAAATTAGACAATTTAAGCAAGCTTTTAATAAGTGAAGTTCCAGAAACGGCAGTTATTTTCTGTAAAACAAAAGAAAATGTTGATAAAGTTTTTGAAAATTTAAATAAAAAAGGCTACTCTGTAAATAAAATTCATGGTGGAATGCTTCAAAAAGACAGAATTGAAGTTATGGATAAGTTTAAAAAAGGTAATTTTAAAATATTAGTTGCTACAGATGTTGCAGCAAGAGGAATTGACGTAGAGGGAATTACTCACGTAATTAATTATGATTTACCAGTTGAAAAAGAGGCTTATGTTCATCGTATAGGAAGAACAGGTAGAGCAGGGGCAAAAGGAAAAGCCATTTCTTTTGTTAATCAGTATGAAGATAGGCTTTTAGATATGATACAAGAGTACATAGGGTTTAAAATTCCAGTTGCAGGAGAAATTGCTGAAGTAAGTAAGGAAAAAAGAGACGAAGCAATAAAAGCTTTAAAATCAAGACCAAAGGTTAAAAAGGAAAAGGCTAAAGTTATAAATAAAAATATAACTAAGATATACCTTAATGGTGGTAAAAAGAAAAAATTAAGAGCAGGAGATTTCGTAGGAGCAATATCTAGAATAGAAGGAATAACTGCAGAGGATATTGGTATAATAGACGTACAAGATACTGTTTCTTATATAGATATACTAAATGGTAAAGGTAATAAAGTAATTGAGGGACTTAAAAACTCAACTATAAAAGGCAAAAAGCTTAGAGTTGAGAAAGCTAGAAAGTAGTGGTTATCACGTGGAGCCGAAAAGTTAATGATATAACCTCCAGGAATTAGTGTAATTTTCGTTAAGAATTTATATTGTTTTTCCAGAAAAAGTCCTAAAGCTTCGAAGTTCACTATCGTTTACCTCAGCTTCTTAACGGACTTTTTCTTCCAAAAACAATTAAATTCTAAAACTTAATTACAATATTCCTTCCGA
>UQQU01000043.1 GCA_900543325.1 uncultured Clostridium sp.
GGTTACTGGAAAATAAATATTTCATTTTTTCGCTTCTACGTAACGAACAATTTAGTTAAAATTTGACGTTGTAGTAGGTTTGGAATATTTCAATCATGGTATTAATATACTCAAGCTGGTCAGCTGATCTATCAAGACCTTTAGTAAATAATGAAATAAAAGAATTTTTATTGCATTTATTTATATTTTTATAATAGTCTCTAGAGATTTTCCAAAACTTTTGAGGAAATGCTAAATAAGCTAAAATATATTTTAAATCAGAATCACTTAAATTATTAACTTTTCCATAAGTATTAATTATATCTATAGTTAGAGCAGGATTCCAATTTGTAGTTGCTCTTTTTAAAAGTCTTCGTAAAAAATACGCCAAGTCATGAGCACAATAATCTATTTTACATTTATCAAAATCTATTATCCAAACATTATTATTATTTATTAATATATTTTTATTTACATAGTCACCATGACATAAAGATATATTTAAATTAGAGGTATCTATTGAGGAAGCTATTTCAAGTGAAAGTTTTGCTAAAGATAAGTTACTATCTAAGTTATTTAGATAAAGCTTTGAAAACTTATCATTGTACGTCGAAGCTAAATTCGCAGTTTCAAGGATATCATTAAAATGTTTATTTATAGATAAATAGTAGTTTTCTAATCCAACCCTATTTGTACTTCCTGGAATTGGTGTAAAGTTTTTAGAACATTTATGTAATTTAGCTAGAGTTTTAATTGAAAGCCTTATATCGATAAGAGAATCAAAATTACATTTTTCACCTTCAACCCATGGGGTTAATATAAATAGCATATCTTTGTAATATATATATCTATTATTATCTATAGAAGGTAATAATTTAGGAACCATTACATTATTTCTATAGAGCCATTCCATTGCAGAGTAAACAAAAAGTAAATTTTCTTCATCATAGTAAACTTTTTTTAAACAATAATTTTTATTATTAGAAGTTACTTTAAAAACTGCTCTCTGTTTTTCGGTATCTTTAAATTTTACCATAGTAATAGTGGCATCTTGTAAAAGAAATTTAGGTAATATATATTTTTTAATATTATCAATATCTATAACCCTATTATCGTTACTCATTGTGAAACTCCTTGTATAAATTTCTTATTATAATAATATTATGAAAAATATATAAATATACATATCATAGAAATGAATTACCATATAATAATTTATTATTAAGATATAAAATAGAGGATTTTTAAGGAAAATATAGAATAATTTATTTGGAGGTGAGTTAAGTGAATATAAGAGAAAGAATAGAAAAGAATGAAGACTTGACATTAATTCCAGAAGCTATTCATAGTAATAAAAGTAGTGGAAGATTACGGTATGAGGAAGCTGATAATATTAGAACTTGTTTTATGGTAGATAGAGATAGAATAATCCACTGTAAATCTTTTAGAAGACTAAAACATAAGACCCAAGTATACATACGTACTTTTGGAGATCATTATAGAACTAGACTTACTCACACTCTAGAAGTAGCGCAGATAGCAAGAACCATTGGGGCAGGCATAGGATTAAATGAGATGCTAATAGAAGCAATAGCTTTGGGGCATGATTTAGGTCATGTAGCCTTTGCGCATAATGGAGAAGAGGTACTTGATAGCTTTTTAGATGAAGGATTTAGGCATAATGAACAAAGTGTAAGAATTGTTGAAAAGTTAGAAAGGAATGGAAAGGGATTAAATTTAACAAAAGAAGTTATTGATGGAATATTAAATCATAGTGGATTGGGAAGTAAAGACAATATTTCAAAAACATTAGAAGGTAGAATAGTTAAATATAGTGATAAAATAGCATATTTAAATCATGATATTGATGATTCGATTAGAGCAGGGCTTTTAAGGGAAGAATATTTACCTAAGGAAGCTGTTAGTGTTTTAGGAAATAGTCATTCTGAAAGAATTCAAGTTTTGGTTACAGATATGGTAAAGGAAACACAAAAAAATTTAAAAAATGGAATATATGATATAAAACAAAGTGATGAAGTTAAAGAAGCTATGATAGAGTTAAGAAAATATATGTTTTCTAATATATATTTAGGCAATGTATTAAAAGAAGAGAGAGAAAAAGCAAAATTTATTTTAACTCATGTAATAGAGTATTATTATAAACATAGTGAAGAGTTGCCGGAACTATATCAAAAAATTGCAAATGAAGAAGGATTAAAAAGAGGAGTTGCTGATTATATTGCTGGAATGACAGATGATTATTGCCTTTCAACCTTTAATAAAATATATGTACCAAAGTTTGTAATTTATTAGTAAAAAAGTTGTATAATACAAAAAAATTGGGAACAATAAATTTTGTAGAATAAAAAGGATTTTAATAATAGAAATAGAATAAATAATATTAGGGTAGAATTAAAATAGAAATCTAATAATAATGACATGTTAAATAAATTTAATTTAAAAAGAAAGAAGGAATTTATAATAATATGTCGAATTATATAGAGTGGATAAATATTATTATAGTAAGGAGGGATCTCCTTGCAGATTTCTGAAGAAATTTTAGAAAAAATAAAATCACAAAATGATATTGTGGATGTAATTTCAGAGAGGGTTAGGCTAAGGAAGGCAGGAAGAAACTTCACAGGACTATGCCCTTTTCATAATGAAAAAACACCATCTTTTTCGGTATCACAAGAAAAACAAATTTATAAATGTTTTGGATGTGGAGAAGCTGGAAATGTTATTTCTTTTGTGATGAAAGACAAAAACTTACCTTTTGTTGAAGCCGTAAAATATTTGGCCAATAGGGCCAATATTCCTTTGGAAATGCATAATGGAGAAAAAAGTAAATCAGCAAAGAAAAAGGATTTGTTGTATAGAGTAAATGTTGAAGCAGCAAAGTTTTTCTTTTCAAATCTTATGAATAATCAAAATGCAAAAGAATATTTTTTAAATAGAGGCATTAAGGAAGAAACAATTAAAAAATTTGGTCTAGGATTTGCAAATGATAGTTGGAACAGTTTAATGTTTTATTTAAGAAAAAAAGGTATTAATGATGTGTTATTAGAAGAAGCTGGACTTATTTCTGTAAATAAAGAAAAAGGGAGAAAATATGATAGGTTTAGAAATAGAGTGATGTTCCCAGTATTTGACTATCAAGGAAAAGTAATTGGATTTGGTGGAAGAGTGTTGGATGATTCTAAGCCCAAATATTTAAATTCGCCAGAAACTTTAGTATTTCAAAAAGGAACTAATTTATATGGTTTAAATTTTGCTTTAAAGCATAATATGAGTGAAAGGTATTTTGTAATTGTTGAAGGATATATGGATTTAATATCTTTACATCAATATGGTATTACTAATGTAGTAGCATCATTAGGAACTGCACTTACTATCAACCAAGCTAGACTGCTAAAACGATATGCAGATAAAGTAATAATTTCATATGATGCAGATATGGCAGGACAAATGGCAACATTAAGAGGGCTAGAAATATTAAGAACTGCTGGGTTTGATGTTAGAGTGTTAAATATTCCACAGGGAAAAGATCCAGATGAATATGTGCGTAGTAATGGAAAAGAAGCCTTTTTAAAATTAATTAATTCAGCAGAACCTTTAATTGATTATAGAATGAGAAAGGCTGAAGAGGGAATTGATTTTAAAAATAGTCAATCTTTAATATTATATGCGAAAAGAATTATGGAAGTAATTTCGGATTTGGATCCTATGGAAAAGGATGTTTATATAAAAAAAGCATCAGAAAATACTGGTATAAAAGAACAAACTTTATATGATATTCTCAAAAGTAAGATGAAAGATAATAGAGAAAATGATTTTAGGAATAATAAGGAAGAAGATAGGTCAAAATTATATGTAGAACCTGGATTTTTAAAAGCAGAAAGAGCAATTTTGAAAATTATGTTAGAAAATAAGGAGTATCTACAGTATATAGAGGAAAGAATATCAGAAAACGACTTTATTTTACTAGAACATAAAGAAATTTTCACTGTTATTATGTTAGCTAAAGGGGAAAATATAAATAATATAGATTCATTTATAGAGTCAAAGCTAAACAATACAAAATCTATTGGAGAATTAGTCAAAATCAGAGAAGAAAATATATTCTTTGCCGATGATGTTAAAGTTCAAATTAATGATTTCATTAATGAAATACATTCATATAAACTAAAGCAAAGAATAGATCAACTAAGAAAAGAACAAAAAGAGCTTGAAAACCAAGGCAAAATTGAAGAATCAATAAAATTGGCCATAGAGTTAGCAAGTGTTACTAAAAAGTTGAAAGAAAGTAAGAGAGTATTATAGTTGGTCATATAACGAAAGGAGGTAGTCAGCTAGTGGAAGAAAAAACAAAAGTAAATAAGAATAAGCCTAAGGATAGCCAAGATAGAAATAGTAGAATGAATATTGTTAAAAACCTACTTGATAAAGGTAAAAAGAATGGGGTATTAACATATCAAGAAATATTAGATGAGGTAGAAAATATAGATCTAAGTCCAGAGCAAATTGAAAAAATCTATGAAGTTTTAGAATCTATGGGAATAGAAGTTCAAGGTGCTACTAATGATATTGATATTGTTGAAGAGGAAATAGATTTATCAGTACCAGAGGGGATTGCAATTGATGATCCTGTAAGAATGTACTTAAAGGAAATAGGAAAGGTACCATTATTATCTTCTGAAGAAGAAATGGAACTTGCAAAACAAATTGAAGAAGGAAGTCAATATGCTAAAAAGAAGCTTGCTGAAGCAAACCTTAGACTTGTTGTAAGTATAGCTAAAAGATATGTTGGTAGAGGAATGTTATTCTTAGACTTAATTCAAGAAGGAAATCTTGGATTAATAAAAGCTGTAGAAAAGTTTGATTTTAGAAAAGGATTTAAATTTTCAACTTATGCTACATGGTGGATAAGACAAGCGATTACAAGAGCCATAGCTGATCAGGCTAGAACTATTAGAATACCGGTTCATATGGTAGAAACAATAAATAAATTAATAAGAGTACAAAGACAGTTATTACAAGAATTAGGAAGAGATCCATTCCCAGAAGAAATCTCTAAAGTTATGGATTTACCAGTAGAAAAGGTTAGAGAAATTCAAAAAATAGCGCAAGAGCCTGTTTCTTTAGAAACACCTATAGGAGAAGAAGAGGATTCTCACTTAGGAGATTTCATTCCAGATGATGATGCTCCAGCACCAGCAGAGGCAGCGGCGTTTACAATGCTAAAAGAGCAATTAATAAATGTATTAGATACTCTAACTCCAAGAGAGGAAAAAGTACTAAGATTAAGATTTGGTTTAGATGATGGAAGAGCTAGAACTCTTGAGGAAGTTGGTAAAGAGTTTAATGTAACAAGAGAAAGAATTAGACAAATTGAAGCTAAGGCATTAAGAAAGCTTAGACACCCATCTAGAAGTAAGAAACTAAAAGATTACTTAGATTAGTAAATTAGCACCATCATTGGTGCTAATTTTTGCATTAGATAGGATATATTAATTAAATAAATTTTATGAAATAACATAAGTTAATAAAGTAAATATAAGAAAATAATCATATTTATATAATTGTTATTTTAAATGATAACAAAAGATTAAATAATTATAATATTAGAGGTAGTTAAAATGGATGTTAGTAAAAGAATTGAATTTATAATCGAGAATTTAGAAAAGGTTGATACACTTGCAGATATAGGTACTGATCATGGATATGTTCCTTTAATAGCATTAGAAAGAGAACTTTGTGAAAAAGCAATTGCTTGTGATATTAACAAGGATCCGTTAGATAAAGCAAGACTTAATGCTGTTTTAGAAGGGCTTGGAGATGAACTTGAATTTAGATTAGGTGGAGGATTTGAACCACTTAATATAAATGAGGCAAATGAAGTTGTTATAGCTGGAATGGGAGGAAATTTAATAAGGGATATATTAGAGGCTGATATAGATAAAGTAAAAGCAGTTGATTATTTAATTTTAGTTCCAGCTCAAAATCCAGAGGTATTAAGAGAATATTTATATACAAATAACTATGAGATTATAAAAGAAGATTTATGTTTTGATGAAGGAATATATTATGAATTATTTAAGGTAAGAAGTGCTGAAGGAAATGCAACTGAATTAGATAGTATATACTATGAAATAAGTCCTGTATTATTAAGAAGTAAAAATCCATTAATGAAAGATTATCTACAATTTAAATTAGATGAATATAATAGAATTTTAGGATTTATAACAGAAGCTACTGTAAGTGCAAATAAAAGAAGAGAAGAGATAAATGAAAAAATAAATATTATTACTTCTATGTTAAATTATATATAAGGTGAGTTTATGAAGAAAGTTAATGATATAATTAGAGAAATGGAAAAAATAGCACCAACATTCTTAAAAGAGGATTTTGATAATGTAGGTTTAATGGTTGGTGATAGAGAGAAGAGTGTAAAAAAAATATTATTAGCTTTAGATTGTACATTAAAGGTTATTGAAGAAGCTAAAAGAGAAAATGTTGATTTAATAATAACACATCATCCTCTTATTTTTAGAAAACCAAGTAATATTACAACAGATACATTACAAGGTAAAAAGATAATAGAGCTTATAAAAAATGATATTTCTCTCTATTCAAGTCATACTAATTTAGATTCAGTAGAAAATGGCTTAAATCATACAATAGTATCAATGTTAGGATTTGAAAATTCTAAGATATTAGAAAAGAATAAAAGAGAAGAAAGCGCTGGTCTTGGGAGAATAGTAAAGTTACCAAAGGTAACTACTTTAGAAGAGTTAGTTGAAAAGGTAAAGAAATCATTAAAAATTAATAATTTAAGAGTTGTTAAGGGAAATGATAATATTTCCAAAATTGCAATAATAAATGGAAGTGGGCAAGATTTTATAGGTAAAGCTGTAAATTTAGGTGTAGATACTATAATTACAGGGGATACAACATATCATTTTGCTTCTGATTATAAAGAACTGGGAATAAACATTATAGATGTTGGACATTTCGGATCAGAGCAAATAGTTTTCTTTAATGTAATGGAAAAGTTAAAAGAAAAATTTGAGCATATTGATTTTATAACATCAAATGTTGAAACTGACCCATATAGTTTTTATTAGGTGTACTAATTAAGAAGATGTAGGTTATGCTTTAAAGTCAATTAAGTATAATTATATAAAATCACAATATAATTTATAATAATAAAAAGAACATCCATTGGATGTTCTTTTTATTATTAATTAGTAATATTTTTATTAAGTTAATAAAGAAAAACACTAGGTTTAAACCTAGTGTTTTTCATGTTGCGAGATGATCCGTAAGCGGAGTTCTGTATTAAGCAATCATCTATCTAGGCTTACTGTTGCCAGCAAGCTCAAGCGACACACCACATGGCGGGACGGGCAATCCCATAATGCCATTACTCGGTCTTGCTCCAGGTGGGGTTTACATAGCCATGATGTCACCACCATGCTGGTGAGCTCTTACCTCGCCTTTCCACCCTTACCAGTCACAAAAGTGAACTCAGTTTAAAAACTTCTGGCGGTATATCTCTGTTGCACTATCCTTCAAGTCGCCTTGACTGGCCGTTAACCAGCACCCTGCCCTATGGAGCTCCGACTTTCCTCTCCTAGCTTTAAAGCTAGCAGCGATTGCATGTATCACTCGCAGAATTTATAATAACATATATTATTAAATATTACAAATAGTTTTTTTATACAAAAGTTAAAATTACGAACAACATTATAATTATTATCCAACTATAGATACCTATTCCTGAAAATAATAATGTTATTACCATAAGTATTAAAATACAGATTCTAGCTTTAGGATTTGGGCAATTTGGTTGTTTAGGCCTAGAAGAAGGGGTCTTAATTGCACATATTATTTGATCAACTGTATCTCTAATTACTTTTCCCCAATCAGTTTTCTTTGACATTATTTCAACTCCAGCAATTGTTATTATTATAATATATGCACTAATATTAAAATACAGTAATAAAAAAATTATATATAAATTAAGTTTTATTTATTTATAATATTAATAAAAAGTTAATATAAATTACATAAAAAGATATAATTTTTACATTATAATTAAATTTAAGAAATTGAACTAGGAGTTGAAGCATAGAAAATGAAAAATAAAAAGGTATTTTATAGTATTATAGCAGTTTTCATATTAATTGTTATAGTAATAGCTATATTTTTATTTAAAGATAAAATATCATTAAATTTTAGTATAGAAGAGTTACGAAGAGTAATCGAAAGTAAAAGATTTTCAGAGTTAATATTTATAGGTATATGGTCTTTAAGATTAATATTATTTATACCAGGAGTTACGTTAATGCTTCTAGGAGGAATAATATTTGAACCGAGCAAGGCGTTTTTATTATCTATGACAGGTGTGGTTATAAGTGATATTTTAGTGTTTTTATTAGCTAAAAGTAAATTATTAGATAAGATAAGAAGTAAATTAACAAATAAATATCCAGAAATAATAAGTTTAATAAAAGAATATAGCTATAAAATATTAGGGGTTGGAGTTTTATGTCCAGTTGCACCTACTGATGTAATAGTATTTTTATCATCTTATGTTGGAATGAAGTTTAGTAAGTTTTTATTAGTCTTTATTACGGCTAATATACCAGCATTATTTTTATATAGTTATTTAGGTGAAAGTTTTCAAGGTTCAAGTATGAATACTATATTTATAATAGTTACATTAGTTATCAGTGGAGTATTATCTATAAGATTATGGAATGATTTGAGAAGAAAAATTATAAATAATAGTTAGAAAATATATATAAGATAAATAAATTAAGTTTCACTAATAAATAAACAAGTATATAATGAAGTATGAACATAAGATAAGGAGAAAGTAAGTGAGACATAGTAGATCATTTAAAAAGAAAGATATTAATTTAGAAAATGATAATGACAAAGAAAGATGTCTTGAGTTTAGTGAAGAAGATTTAAAAGAATTATTATTATTGAATAGTTCTCTGATCTCAACTTATTTGTTCATAATATCGGATATAATATTTTATGATTCAACTATTAATGCAATTAAATATATAGTTAGTAGAAGTAATAATGAAAGAATGGTTGCAGAATTAGAAGGAATTGAATCTGGTTACTTAGAGCTAATATCAAAATTAATATTGCTAAATGTTGATATATCTAGATATAATAATTTGTATAAAAAAAATGTAAATGGAAAAAAAGAACGTTTATTAAAACCAGAGTTAGATATAACTATAGGAGATGGATTTCAAGTATTAACATACTTTTTTATTACTATTGGGTTTGTAGGGACTTACGAAGTACACAATATTAAAGATATTTCTATAGATGCTAGCAAAGAATTATCATTAATGCTTTCTCAGTTAGATGCCATAAATATGAGGTTTTATGCAGATTATCTTGCATATGTAAGTATTGTAGAGAGCATACAGCTAGTTCATGATAAATATCAAAAGACTAAAAAAAGAAAAGTAAATCCAGATATTCCTGCAATTCAATCAGCCATTTGTTATTTCTTATCAAGAGTTATACTAGCTAATATAGCTTTTACTAGATATGATGAATTATATAAAAAATATGGAAAAACACAATATAATTATTTATTACAGCCTAATGTAGCTATAAATGTGGGAAGCATTTTTGGAGTAATAGGAGGTATTTATATATTATTAGGCTTTATGGAACGTTATGAAAGAAATATTACTGGACCTATATTTGGTATATAAAATTAAAGAGAATTACTCAAATTTTATTTTGATTTTGAGTAATTCTCTTTTTTATTTAAAAAACTATTCTACAGTTGTTAATGAATCCATAAGTTCTCTAACTTTCCATTCATCTTTTAGGTCAGTCATAGTTAGTAGTGTATCACCAGCTCTAATTATTGTATTACCTTTTGGTACTATAGAATCCTCACCACGTTTAATAGATACAATAAGTGTGTTTTCAGGTAAATGAAGAGAGCTTAATGTAGTTTTTTCTATTTTTGAACCAAAATGAACTACATTAGTTATAATCAATTTTTTATTGCTATGACTATGATATTCATTAATATTATTTTTAAGTAAAAGATTTTCTAATAGAGAATCATATATAGGAATACTTTTTAATAAATCAGCAACGATATATGCTATTATTGAAACTATTGTAAGTGACAATAAATGTGTGAATGAACCGGTCATTTCAGTTATTAATATTATTCCAGTTATAGGAGCACGAACTATTGCAGTAAAATATCCTGCCATAGATAATATTATAAAATTATTAAAAAGTTCAGGACTAATTCCAAGATAATTTATTGCAATATAACCAAAAACAGCTCCGAAGGTTCCTCCTATTATAAGAAGAGGAAAAAATATACCTCCAGGTGCACCAGAACCGAAGCTTATTATTGAAAATAAAAATTTAGCAACTAAAATTAATAATAAAAGACTTAATGTTGTATTAAGGTTAAGTTCTTCTATAACTGCATGACCTCCACATAAAACAATTGGAAATAGTAAACCTAATATTCCGGCAAGTAAAAATGGAATCATTAATTTAGTTGATGTGGAGCATTTTAATTTAGCATATAAATTTTGAGTTTTTAATGTAAACCAATTATAGAAAGCACCAAATAGGCCTAATAAAATACCCAAAACTAATAAAAGCCAATAATTTTTTAATGGAATTGGAATTGTATCAGCAAAATGAAATACTGGATTAAGTCCAAAAAATTGCTTAGAAATAAAATCTGCAGCTACAGCAGAAGTTATTGTTGCTAATAAGACTAGTGGAGAAAAATATTTATATATTTCTTCTAATGAGAATAGAACTCCAGATAAAGGTGCATTGAAAGCAGCAGCTAAACCTGCAGTAGCTCCACTACTTATTAGTAGTCTTCTTTCTAACCTTGTACTATTAAACTTTTTACTTACTATGTCACCAGCACAGGCTCCAAGTTGAACTGATGGACCTTCTCTTCCTAAAGATAATCCCGAGATAATTGATAGAGTTCCACCTATAAATTTGTTAATTAGTATAGATAAAGGTCTGTTTTTTAAGTATCCCCCCATAATACCTTTAACTTGAGGTATTCCACTACCACTAATATAGGGCTCTTTATCTATAAGTTTTCCTACTATAAAAGCTAAAATTATTAGAATAACGAACCAAAGTGGTATAAGATACTTATGAGTTTTAACATAGCTGTAAATAAAGAATGCAAAATCTTCAGCATATGATAATGCAAAACGATATAGTATAACTATGAAAGATGTTATTATACCAACTAACAGACCTTTTAAAACTAGTTTTACATTCCTTTCCTCTGCATGAGTAATTACATCGAAGTTTTTCATTTTGTTATCACCTCAAAAGATAGTATATTAATAGTATAACTTTTTTATAATATATAGGAAAGTATATGCATATAGGAAAAATATGGGAGAATTTTATAGTTATATTTGATAGTATAATAGAGTAATAGCAAGGGGGATGAAAATGAAAAAGTTAAGTCATGGATGTACATTAGATTGTGCTGATTGTTGTAAGTTTAATGTTTATGTAGAAGATAATAAAGTGGTTAAAATTGAAGGTGATAAGGAGCATCCTTATACAAAAGGATTTATATGTAAAAAAGGGTTAGCTCATTTAGATAGATTAAATCATAAAGATAGAATATATAAACCGCTTTTAAAAGAAGCGGGACAGTGGAAAGAGATATCTTTTAATGAAGCTATAGATATTATGGCTGAAAAGCTAAATTTATATAAAAAGGAATTTGGGAGTAAATCCATTCTTTATTATGAACAGTATGGAAATGGAGCTCTTTTAAAAAGTATTGGAGAAAAATTTTTAAACTTTTATGGTGGAGGAAGTTTCTCTAAAGGAGGACCATGTTGGAGTGCTGGAATTGCAGCTCAAAAATTAGATTTTGGTGAATCTAAAAGCCATTCATTAGAAGATATGTTAAATAGTAAAAATATTTTTGTGTGGGGGAAAAATCCAGCTAATACTACAATACATACTATGCAAATGATTAGAAAGGCAAAGGCAAATGGAAGTAAAATTATAGTTATAGATCCAATTAAAACGGCAAGTGCTAAATTAGCAGATATATATATAAGAGTTAATGTAAATGGTGATTTACCATTAGCTCTTGCTATGGCAAAAGTAATAATAGATGAAAATATTTATGATCAAGAGTATATTGATAAATTTGTTAATGGATTTGATGATTATAAGAAGTATGTATTATCATTAGAAATGCAAGAATTAAGTGATGCTAGTGGAGTGGCTATAGATGATATTATAAAGTTAGCAAAATTATATGGTGAAAAATATTCTACTATACTATTAGGTTTTGGAATGCAGAAGTATAAAAATGGAGGAAATACTATTAGAGCAATAGATGCATTAGGAGCTATTACAGGACAAATAGGATTTAGTGGTGGTGGAATAAATTATGCAAATAAAGTATATCCTAAGATATTGAACTCAGATCCTTATAATAGTGAAAACTTTGCAAATAATAGATATTTTTATACTAATGAAATAAGTGATTTTATAGATAGTTGTAATAATGGAAAAACATATTATAAAGATAGTATTTTTATAAATGATACTAATATTAATAATAGTATTGAGCTTGATATACCAATAAAAATGGCAATAATCACAAAAAGTAATATTTTAAATCAGCTTGCAAATTTAAATAAATTAAAGGAAAGCTTATCTAAAGTTGAATTTAAGGTTTGTTTTGATATGTTTATGACTGATACAGCTAAAGAATGTGATTTGTTTATTCCTACAACAAATACATTAGAAAGTGAAGATTTATTATTTAGTTCAATGATGAATCCATATTTAGTTTATAATGAAAAACTAGTAGATATCGATGAAAAATTAATGGATGAGTATTATTTCTTTATGGAATTAGCAAAAAGACTAAACATAAATGAATATCCTTT
Organism: uncultured Clostridium sp.; assembly: GCA_900543325.1. Lineage (GTDB taxonomy): Bacteria > Bacillota > Clostridia > Clostridiales > Clostridiaceae > Clostridium. The sequence goes on from UQQU01000043.1 coordinate 12,960, forward strand.
CGTAGATAAAAAATCTTATTTAGAAAAAGTAATAGAACCGTTAAATGATAAATTTAAAAATATTAGCTTAGACTTTATTAAAGATAATTATATTACTATTCATAATAGTATTGCATGGGAAGATAAGAAGTTCCTAACTAACAGTGGTAAGTTTGAGATATTAAAATGTGATGGATTAAAATATAAAAGAAATGATTTAGATAAAATAAAAAAAGAAAAACTTTTTAGGTTATTAACTAACCATGGAAAAGATAGTTTATCAAGTCAACATTTTATGGATGAAGTTAATATTTCAAAAGCTTATATAAATAGTAGAATGGCCAATAAATTAGAGGTACAGGAAAATGAAATAGTAAATTTAAAATCAAATAATGGAGAAATAAGAGTTCAGATGGTAATAGATGATTCTATTAGTGACTATGTTGTAATGATGTATGTAGGTTGGTGGGAAAGGCATGGAAATCCTAATTACCTTACTAATAGTGGTGCATCTGATATAGGTGGACAAATAACTTATAATGAGACTTTTGTAAATATAATAAAATAATATTTTAAAGACTAGGTTAACTAGTCTTTATTTTTTAGGGTAAGCACTTAAAAACAAACATAATAATAAAAAATTATATGATGCAAAGAAGGCAATAGAACTTCATATAAAAAATACTCATAATTCTATGTTAGATTATTTATTAAATATGAATACATCATATACAGGAATAACAGAAGTGCAAAGAGAGTTAATAGTTTTAATTGCACAAGGGTTAAATGATAAAGAAATAGCAAGCAAATTAGGTGTTGCTGCATCTACAGTAAGAAATCATAGATACAAATTGAGAGAAAAAGAAAATTATAATATTAGAGGAAATAATGAAGAATTTTTCAAAGGGAAAAATTTATTCAGAAAAAGATATAAATAAAATATTAAAAAGAATATATGATGATAATGCAACTATAAGAAGATATTTAATTGAATATGGTTTTTTCGATAGATCAAAAGATTGTAGTAAATATTGGGTAAAAGAATAATATAAGTTATTGGATTGAATTATAACAAATGTAAAATAAAAGCCAAAGATGTAAGTATGACATTTTTGGCTTTTATTTATTAGAAACAGAACTAATTAAAATTATTAATATGGGGAAATATATTAATGTATCATTTAAGATAGATTATAAATTAAAATTTAGTTAATGGAGCTTTAGAAGGAGGGAACCAAATGAAAATAACATTCAATGGGGATCCAATTACTCTTGTAGAAAATCAAGTAAAAGTTGGAGATACTGCACCAGACTTTTTAGTTGTGGATAATACTTTAAAGGATTTAACACTAAGTGATACAAAGGGAAAAAGAATATTTGTAACAGTACCATCATTAGATACTTCAGTTTGTGATATGGAAGTAAGAAAGTTTAATGAAGAGGCTTCAAAGCTTGATGATGTTACAGTTTATGTAATATCTATGGATTTACCTTTTGCACAAGTAAGATGGTGTGGAAATGCTGGAGTGGATAGAGTAAAAACAGTTTCAGACTATAAGCAAAAGAGCTTTGGTAAAAATTATGGAGCATTAATTGAAGAATTTTGTTTTTTAACAAGAGCTATATTTGTAGTAGATGAAAACAATAAAATTACATATGTTGAATATTGCAAAGATGTTATAAATGAACCAGATTATGAAAGTGCTTTAAATGCTGTAAAATAAATTTTATTGTAAGGAGAGATAATAATGAGTATAAAAGAGAAAATAGATGAAATGAAGATACATCATGAAGAAAGAAAAGAAGAAAGACATGAAAGACATGAAGAAAAGAAATTTGCTCATGAAATAAAGCATCAAATGAAGGAAGAAGTAAAGGAGGAAAGAAGAGAAGAAAGACATGAACATCATGAATTAAAGAAAGAAAATAGAGAATTAAATCATGAAGCAAAACATCAATTAAGGCAAGAAAAAAAGGATTATAAAGAAGAAGAAAAAAATGCAAAAAAGATGGCAAAAGAAATAGACAAGGATATAAGAGAATTGGAAAAAGAAGATAGAAAAGAACAAAAAGAATTTGCAAAACAATTAAAAAAACAAATGGAGAATGAAATTGATTAATTATACAATAGTTTAAATGTATAGTAATTAATATTTAAAATAACTTACCAAATACATAAAGAATAATTACAATAATTTATGTTTAAATAAGTATAAACACGATTTAACATTAAGTTATTCTTTATGTATTATTTTTTATAGTATTTATAATTAAATAATGGAAAATTATTTTAAAAAGGTTTTTAGTAGTATATAATAAAAAAGATATTAGGAAGATTGCCAATTTAGATAATATTACAAAAAGTAGCTTGTATATTTGTAAGTATTATATATAGATGAAAACAGTTACAAGGTGTACAATAAATATATCAAGTAAAGTTAATTTATGGGAGGAATAAAAATGGCAAATTTATCATTACAACATATTTACAAGATATACCAAGGTGACGTAACAGCAGTTAAGGATTTTAATTTAGAAATTGAAGATAAGGAATTCATTGTATTCGTTGGACCATCAGGATGTGGAAAATCAACAACATTAAGAATGATTGCAGGTCTTGAAGATATATCAAAAGGAGAATTATATATTGGGGACAAACTAGTAAATGATGTAGAACCTAAGGAAAGAGATATAGCGATGGTTTTCCAAAACTATGCTTTATACCCACACATGACAGTTTTCGATAATATGGCATTTGCTTTAAAATTAAGAAAGGTTCCAAAAGCTGAAATTGAACAAAAGGTTACAGAAGCAGCAAAAATTCTAGATATTGAACATTTATTAAAGAGAAAGCCAAAAGCTTTATCAGGAGGACAAAGACAAAGAGTTGCATTAGGAAGAGCTATTGTAAGACATCCAAAAGTATTCTTAATGGACGAGCCTTTATCAAACTTAGATGCTAAATTAAGAGTTCAAATGAGAACTGAAATTATAAAGTTATATAGAAAATTACAAACTACATTTATATATGTAACACATGACCAAGTAGAGGCTATGACAATGGGAACTAGAATTGTTGTTATGAAAGATGGTGTTATTCAACAAGTAGATTCACCACAAAATATTTATAATTATCCTGCAAATCTTTTCGTTGCTGGATTTATCGGAAGTCCACAAATGAACTTCTTAGAGGGTAGAGTTGAAAAAGAAGAAAATGAAGTTGTTGCAGTATTTGGTGATAACAAAATAGTATTCCCTAAAGAAAAGGCTGAAACCTTAGTTAAAGAAGGATATGTTGGAAAGACTGTAACATTAGGTATAAGACCAGAGCATTTAAGTGATGATGCAGAACTTATTGCAGCAAATCCCAATAGTATAGTTAAAGGAAATGTAGAAGTTATAGAGCTTATGGGAGCAGAAAGTTATATTTATACTAGATGTGGAAAAGATTCATTAAATGTAAGAGTTGAAGGAACAACTAACTTAAAAATTGGAGAAGTTGCAAAACTTTACTTAAGATCAGAAAAGTTACATGTATTTGATAAAGAAACAGAAATAAGAGTTGTATAATATTAATTTGCTGGGGGAGATAGTGTGAAGTGTATTGAGAAGCTGGTAAATGAAATATACAGCAATTGTAAAATACCCTTCCAATTAATAATTAATGAATTAGGAGAATTTTCTACACCTCAATTTGAATTAGTACAAGATTATATAGAAAAGTATTTTTATTATAATAACACTGAGTGTTGCATAAGAACAAATGCAACACCCGGTGTTACAATAGATTTATTAAAATTTTGTATAGAAGAAAAATTGAGAGATGTATACTTAAATAGAGAAAGTATAACTTCATTATTATTAACAGGTAAGGAAGTAGAAGATGGAGTAATAAAAGCAAATTGGCCAGTTATTACAAAAGAATTTAACTTAATTAATATATATGTAGAAAATTATAGTGATGAATTATTATCATATATTAAGCAAGTTTATTTAGATAGTGATATTGAGATATTATTTTATAATGGTAATATACTAATGATTGGTAGATTTGAAGATGTATTAGAGCATGCTAAAAGTATAAAAGGTACAATAGAAAGTATAGTATCGGGAAAGTGTTACATAAGCTATTGTGAAATTGATAATTATTTAAATTTAAAAAAATATTATGAAGATACTTGTTATAAAATTGAATTAGCAATTAAATATAATATTATTGAAGGTATATTTGATGCTAATAGACTTATATTAGAAGGAATAATAGATTCTGTATCAAGTAAAATTAAAGAAGATATATATAATAAGTTTAAAAATGGCATATCAAAATTAGATAATGAAATGATCAGAACTATGGAAGTGTTTTTTAAATGTGGATTAAACCTAAGTGAAGCCGCTAAAGAATTATATATTCATAGAAATACTTTAATATACAGATTAGATAAAATTAAAAAATATACCAATTATGATATAAGAGAGTTTAATGAGGCAGTATTATTAAAAATAATTTTCTTTATTTGGAAAGAAAAAAGTGAAAAAAATACTTGAAAATGTTTTCAAAATAATGTATAATGGGATTGGGAACGATACCGACACACTTAAGCAGAAGAAATTAGAAGAATTTCTTCTATTTCTACCAAGATTTTTTAGTACTGAAATCTTGGTAGAAAAAATTTAAGAAAAACGGTAACGATACCGATAATCGGGTTTATTTTAAAAATATTTTGATATATAATACTAATATAATTATGGTTTCTTAGGGGGGATATAGTGAAGTTTATAGAGCGGGTGGTTAATGACATATACTACGAGTCTAAAATAGCATTTCAATTAATTGTGGATGGAGTAGGTGTGTACTCTTCACCAGCATTTAAAATTCAAAAAAAGTATCTTAGAAAAAGATCAGAGTATAGAGGGATTAAGTATACTCTAATAATAGGTGAAGAATATATTAATGCTATTAATTTATTAACATGCTTTTTAGAAAGTAAATTTGACCAAATAATAATTAAAAAAGATGATTTAGTTATGTCTTTATTAAGTGAAAAGAGTATAGATGATGAAGTTGTTGAAATTATTTGGCCTGAACTAAATAAAACATTTAAATTAATAAATATTTATTTAAGTGAATATTCTAGTAAAATTTATGAGTATATAAAAGAACAATATTTAAATAGTACAATTGAAGTTGTTCTTTATAATAACAATATACTTGTAATTGGGAATATTGAAGATGCTTTAAAAGATGCTGAAATTATTAAAGAAAAAATAAATAATTTGTATTGTAAAAGTTATCATATAACATATTGTGATGTTTATAATTATAATGGTTTAAAAAAGGCTTATGATAAAACTTTGCAAGGATTACAATTAGCAATTAAATATGGAAGTAAAGACATAATACTTGATGATAAAAAGCTTGTATTAGAAGAAGTGATAGATTCTATATCAGAAGATATGAAAAATAAAATAGTTAACGATTTTAATTCTAAAATATCAAAACTAGATAGTGAAATGATAAGAACAATAGAGGTTTTCTTTAATTGTGGATTAAATTTAAGTGAATCTGCAAAAGAGTTATATATTCATAGAAATACATTAATATATAGATTAGATAAAATACAAAAAATGACTTCATATGATATAAGAGAATTTAATAATGCAATGATATTTAAAATAATATTAGTATATATGGGAAAAAAAAACAATTTAATAGTTGAAAAAGTCTAATAAATAAGATACAATTATAATTGGAAACGATACCGAAAGTTTACAATTATAAACCTTGATTTCAAGTAATTCATAGATAGATATAAGTGACTCATTGGTATAATATTTACTAAGATTAATTAATCATTCCAATTTGAGAAGTATTTTGGAAGTGACCCATATAATGATGTTTTTATTAACTGGGTAATGATACCAGATAACTATTCAAAATATTTTTTTAGGGAGTTTTATAAATGAATATAAGAGATATTGCAAGGATATCAGGAGTTGGTGTTAGCACTGTATCTCGTGTATTAAACAATCATCCTGATGTAAAAGAGAGTACCCGTGAAAATGTTTTACGTGTAATAAAAGAAAGTAATTATGTTCCTAATAATAGTGCGAGAATATTAAAGCAAAATAATACTAAAAATATAGGGGTATTAGTTAAAGGGGTTTTCAATCCGTTTTTTTCTGAACTTATAAATGTTATAGGAAGTAAAATAAATGAACATAAATATACAATGATACTTCAACAAAATGATTATGTATTAGAGCATGAAGTTGAAAATATTATTTCATTTGTAAAAGAAAAGAGATTACAAGGAATAATATGCCTAGGAGGCAATTTTATAGATTTAGATGAAGATAGTTTTAAAAATATTGATGTTCCTATTATATTAACTTCTGTTAATACAGTATCGCCATTAGGTAAGGATAAATATTCCACAGTTGGAATCAATAATTTACAATCATCATATGACGCTACCAATTATTTAATACAAAAAGGTCATAAAAATATAGCTTTAATGATTGGTGAAAAAAATGACTTTTGTATTAGTTGGTGGAGATATAACGGGTATATTAAAGCCTTAAAAGATAATAATATTCAGATAAATGATGAAAATCTTATTATAGGAGACTATGATAGTAAAGTTGCCTATGAAGTAACTTTAGATTTTTTAAAGAAACGTAAAGATATTACTGCTATATTTGCAATTTCTGATTTTATGGCAATGGGAGTAGCTAAAGCTGTAACAGATAGTGGATTAACTGTTGGGAAAGATATATCAATAGTTGGATTTGATGGTATGGATGTAAGTTGTTATTATAATCCGGGTATTACTACTGTAAAGCAGCCAAGGGAAGAAATTGCAATAAAAAGTGTAGAAATTTTATTTGATCTTTTAAAAGATAAATGTGAAAATCAACATATTTTGTTGGATACAGAGTTAATAGAAAGGGAATCTTGTGCAGATTTAAATAATTAGGAATTTTTGGTGTATATAAAATAATTTAGATATAATAAAATTTATTGTTATAAAAGGAGCAGAGGTATATGGAAAGAAGTGCAGGGGTTATAATGCATATTGCATCGTTACCAGGAAAATTTGGTATTGGAACTTTTGGAAAAGAGGCATATGAATATGTAGAATTTTTAGTTAAATCAGGATTAAAGTATTGGCAAATATTACCGTTAGGACAAACTGGATATGGAGATTCGCCATATCAATCGTTTTCGGCATTTGCGGGAAATCCATATTTTATTGATTTTGATATTTTAAATAAAGAGGGACTTTTAAGACAAGAGGAATATATTAATGAAAATTATGGGGATAATCCTGAATATATAGATTATGGTCTTTTATTTAAAGTTAAGTATAGTGTATTAAGAAAAGCATATAACAATTTTAAAAATATTGATAATATATATTTAAAGGAAGAATTCAATAAGTTTGCTGAAGAAAATAAGGAATGGTTAGATGACTATTCTTTATATATGGCTGTTAAAGAAAAGTTTAATCTTGTAAGTTGGCAACAGTGGGATGAAGATATAAAGAAGAGACAGCCTGAAGCAATGCAAAGATATAGACAAGAATTAGCTGATGAAGTTGCATTCTGGTCATTTATCCAATTTATATTCTTTAAACAATGGAATGAATTAAAAGATTATGCAAATGAAAGAGGAATAGAAATTATAGGAGATATGCCGATTTATGTGGCAGAAGATAGTGCTGATGTTTGGAGTAATCCAGAGGCTTATTTAATTTATAGTGAAACTTTAAAACCAATTTCAGTTGCTGGATGTCCACCAGATGCATTTTCAGAAACAGGTCAATTATGGGGTAATCCTTTATATGATTGGAATTACATGGAGAAAACTGGCTATAAGTGGTGGATAAAAAGAGTTAAAGAGAGCTTAAAACTTTATGATATTGTAAGAATAGATCATTTTAGAGGTTTTGAAAGCTATTGGGAAATACCTTATGGTGAAGAAACAGCCATAAATGGTAAATGGGTAAAAGGACCAGGTATTAAATTGTTTAATGCTATTAGAGAAGAGTTAGGCGAAATTAATGTTATAGCTGAAGATTTAGGATTTTTAACTGATGAAGTTATGGAGTTCTTAAAAGAAAGTGGATTTCCTGGAATGAAGGTATTACAATTTGCTTTTGATGCTAGGGAAGAAAGTAATTATTTACCTCATACTTATACAAATAATTGTATAGCATATACAGGAACTCATGATAATGATACTTTTAGAGGATGGTTTGAAGTGACTGGAAGCAAATCAGATGTAGAGTATTGTAAAGAATATTTAGCTTTATCTAAAGAAGAAGGATATAACTGGGGATTTATTAGGGGTGCATGGAGCAGTGTAGCTGATGTATCAATTGCTTTAATGCAAGATTTCTTAAATTTAGGTAATGAAACAAGAGTGAACCTTCCATCAACATTAGGACATAATTGGAAGTGGAGAATTAAAGAGGGTAGCTGTACAACTGAATTAGCAGATAAGATTTATAAATATACAAAAATGTATGGAAGATGTAAATAAAATAAAAAGCTGTTGCAAAAAAGCAACAGCTTTTTTGTACAAGCAGTATTAAAATTTTACTTATCAATAGAATTTATATCTAGGAATAAAAGTAAGTAGTGTTTTTCATATATTGAAATTATCTTACATAAATATAAATATATTAAACAATATTTATAAAAGGATACAATTTTCATGAGTAAGAAAAGTATATACGATTTTTTTATAGGATTATTAGCGCTTATGCTTTCATTAATGTTGGTAATTGATATATTTATTAATATACCTAATGAAGTTAGATGGACTTTTTACTATATAGATAATATAGTAAGATTAATCTTTATAGGCGATTATTTTACTAGATTAGTAATAAGTAAAGGAAAAAAACAATTTATAAAGGAAAATACAATTGATTTATTTTCAATTTTTCCTATAAAATTTTACATGAAGATATTGGTTTTTACAATTTTGCCTAATGTAATTAACCCATCATATTGTATAAAGATAATTAAATTTATAATGCTTGTAATATGTGCTATAAAATTTAAAATTAGAGTTAAAGATGAAATACGTAAAAGTAGATTAAATTTTTTATTAGTAATCTCCACAATATTTATTGTCATAGGTGCAGTATTAATTTCACTTGTAGAAGGAATGCCTCTAGGAGATGCGTTATGGTGGAGTTTTGTAACTTTTACAACAGTTGGATATGGGGATGTTTTATTAAAAACACAATTAGGAAGAACTATTGCAGTGTTATTAATGATAATAGGTATAGGTGTTATTGGCGTTATAACTACTAGTTTGACATTATCACTTATAGGGGGAAGAAAAGGATTTAAGAAGACATATAAAGATAAGGTTATAGATGATGTAAAGAGTATGTTAGATAATTATGATGAATTAACAATTGAGGATATTGATAATATAGCTAAAATTTTAAAATCTTTAAAGGATTAAATAGAAAATAATGGTTGAATTTAATCTTATAGTAATTTAAAATTATATTAACAGTTTTTATGCAGGTGTGCTGGAATAGGCAGACAGGATAGATTGAGGGTCTATTAAGGGAATCCTTGTGTGGGTTCAAGTCCCACCATCTGCACCAATTTATTATATCAGAGACTATTTCAAAGAAAAGATGCAGAATTCAATAGCTAAATTATAAAAAGGTAAGCTGTTTTTTGTATTTATTTTTAGAAATAGTCTTTTTGTTATATATTAAGTAAAGAGGGGAAGTAGGAAATGAAAAAAATAGTCATATTAGATGGTAAAACATTAGGAGATATAAGATTAGAAAAATTAAGTGAAATTGGTGAAGTTAAATATTATGACACTACTGATATTAGTGAAGTGAAGGAGAGAGTAAGAGAAGCCAATATAGTATTAACTAATAAAGTAATTTTAAATAGAGAGAATTTAAGTGAAGCAAATAATTTAGAATTTATAGCAGAGGTAGCTACTGGATTTAATAATATAGATATAGAGTATGCCAAAGAAAGGGGAATAGGAGTATCTAATGTTGCAGGATATTCTACTAATGCAGTTGTTCAACATACATTTGCAGCAACTTTGGCTTTATTAGATGAGGTTGTTTATTATGATAATTATGTTAAAAGTGGAGAGTATTCAAAATCAGGACTATTTACATGTTTAGATAAGCCTTATTATGAAATTGAAGGTAAAACCTGGGGAATAATAGGTCTTGGTAATATTGGTAAAAAAGTGGCCCAAATAGCGGAAGCCTTTGGAGCTAAAGTAGTATATTATTCTACAACTGGTAGTAATTCTAATAAAGAGTTTAGCAGAGTATCTTTTGATGAGTTATTAAATAAGAGTGATATTATTTCTATACATGCACCATTAAGTAAAAATACTTTAGGTTTGATAAATTATGAAGCATTATGTAAAATGAAAAATTCAGCTATATTAGTTAACATGGGCAGAGGACCTATTGTTGTAGAAGAAGATTTAGCAAGAGCTATTGATGAAGACAAAATTAGAGGAGCAGCTTTAGATGTATTTGAAGTAGAACCAATAAAAATAAATAGTGCTCTTCTAACAATGAAAAATAAAGATAAGATAATATTATCTCCTCATATAGCTTGGGCAAGTGTAGAGGCGAGAGAAAGGTTATTTAATGAGGTTGTAAAAAATATAATAGCATTTTATAGGGGTGAAATTAGAAATAGAGTAGATAAATAAAAAGGAAGGATATTTATTGACAAAAATAAACTTTTATGGTAATATTATAAAAAGTCATAAAACAGGCAAAGATTGAGAGTAGTAGAAAATAAGTAATTTTTCAGAGAGTAGACGGGTGCTGTAAGTCTATAAATTAATATTTTTGAACTCGCTCATGAGCTATAAAGATGAAATATTAGTAGTCTTTATCGGAATAATACCGTTATTTTAATTAAGTAAAATTTTGGATGGTACCGCGCAAACACGCTCCAATATAAGGGGTGGTTTGTGCGTTTTTTGCTTTGTTTTAAATGATGTATTGCAAATCTATTATATTTAAATTTAAAGGGGGCTTTTATAAATGTTAAATTATAATAAGTATAGAAGATTTGAAACAATAAATTTTAAGGAAAGAACTTGGCCAAACAATAGTATTGAAAAGGCACCAAAGTGGTGTAGTGTAGATTTAAGAGATGGAAATCAAGCACTTATAAATCCAATGAATATAGACGAGAAGATAGAATTTTTTAATTTGCTAGTTAAATTAGGATTTAAGGAAATAGAAGTTGGTTTTCCATCAGCGTCTAAAATAGAATATGATTTCTTAAGAAGATTAATTGATGAAAATTATATTCCTGATGATGTAGTAGTTCAAGTATTAACACAAGCTAGACCACATTTAATAGAAAAGACATTTGAATCATTAAAAGGAGTTAAACAAGCTATAGTTCATATATATAATTCTACATCTGTACTACAGAGAGATGTTGTTTTTAATATGAGTAAAGAAGAAATAAAGAAAATTGCTATAGAAGGTACAGAGCTTGTAAAGAAATATGCTTCAGATTTTGAAGGAAAAATATTTTTAGAGTATTCACCGGAAAGTTTTACTGGTACAGAAGTAGAATATGCTCTTGAAGTATGTGATGCAGTTGCTGATGTTTGGGGAGCATCACGAGATAATAAAATAATAATAAACCTTCCATCAACAGTCCAAATGGATACACCAAATGTTTTTGCTGATCAAATAGAGTATATGTGTAGAAACTTTAAAGACAGAGATAGAATAATAGTAAGTGTTCATCCTCACAATGATAGAGGAACTGGTGTAGCAGATGCAGAATTAGCACTTTTAGCTGGGGCTGACAGAGTAGAAGGAACTTTGTTTGGTAATGGAGAAAGAACAGGTAATGTAGATGTACTTACTGTTGCATATAATATGTTTTCACATGGGATTAATCCTATGTTAAATCTTGAAAATATAAATGAGATAATTGAGATATATGAAAGGTGTGTTAAAATACCTGTTCATGTAAGGCATCCATATGCTGGTGATTTAGTGTTTACAGCATTCTCAGGTTCACATCAAGATGCTATAAATAAAGGAATGAAGAAGTATGAAGAAAGAGGAGCTAAATTGTGGGAAGTACCTTATTTACCTGTTGATCCAAGTGATTTAGGAAGAGAATACGAGCCTTTAGTAAGAATAAATAGTCAATCAGGAAAAGGTGGAGTAGCTTTTGTAATGGATCATTGTTTTGGATATAAGTTACCGAAATTAATGCAACAAGAATTTGCAGAAGTAGTACAAAAAATTTCAGAAGCTAAAGGTGAGGTTCAACCAGATGAAATTCTACAAGCATTTAGAAAAGAGTATTTAGATTTAGATGAACCATTTAAATTAATAAATATGTCTATATCTGATGTAGATCATGGAAGTAATGAGACTACGAAGGTTAAAGCAAGAATTAAATATAATAATGTAGAAATGGATATAGAGGGTATTGGTAATGGACCTATAGATTCTTTAGGTAGAGCTTTATATAATAGCAATTTAATAAATATATCTATTATGGATTATAAGGAACATGCACTAAGTAAAGGATCAGAGGCAGAAGCTGCAGCTTATGTATATATGAAGAGAAATGATATAGATAAGAAAACATTTGGGGTTGGAGTTGATAGCAATATAACACGTGCATCTATAAAATCTATAATTAGTGCAATAAATAGATTGTATAAATTGTAAAAAATAAATTGATTTTATTTTATTTAATGTATATAATGACTTTATAATTTAATATGTTCGGATGAAGGTAATGGGAGAGTGATTTAAATCCACCGAAGAAGTAAATCTTTCAGGTATTAGGACCGTTACTGGACGAGCCTCTGGAGAGACTCATATTAGGGCACCGAAGGAGCAAGGTTTAATTTAAATTAAACTGAAACTCTCAGGTAAAAGGACAGGGGATAAAAGTGATTTATAGTAAAAAATCAATATGAATAATATTGTAGAGTAATTTCTTAATTCTAGAAAGTTTCGCAATTTAGTTAATATATTCATATAATTTTTTTACTTATAGTTACTTTTAATCTCCTCCTATAAATTTATTTTTAAGGGGGATTTTTTTATGGAATTTTTTAAAACAATTGAACAATTATTAAATGAGATTAATGGTATAGTATGGGGACCACCTCTACTTATATTATTAGTCGGGACAGGAATTTATTTTACTTTTAAGTTAAAGTTATTACAAATATTTAAACTACCATTAGCTATTAAATATTTATTTTCAAAAGATGAAGAGGAATATGATGATGATGCTAAAGGAGATGTATCAAGTTTTGCAGCACTTTGTACTGCTTTGTCAGCAACTATAGGTACTGGTAACATAGTTGGTGTTGCAACTGCAATAGCCACAGGAGGGCCAGGAGCACTTTTATGGATGTGGATAGCAGCATTTTTTGGAATGGCCACTAAATATGCTGAAGGAGTTTTAGCAATTAAATATAGAGAAGTAGATAAAAATGGGCAAATGTCTGGTGGACCTATGTATTATATAGAAAAAGGTGTAGGAAGTAAGTTTTTAGCTAAAATGTTTGCTGTTTTTGGAGTTGGAGTAGCTCTTTTAGGGATAGGGACATTTGGACAAGTAAATTCTATAGCATCAGCAGCCAAGCTAACATTTAATGTACCATTATGGATTACTGCGGTAGTTATTACTGTTTTAGTAGCGTTAGTAACACTAGGTGGTATAAAGAGAATATCAAAAGTAGCAGAAAAAATAGTTCCAGCAATGGCAATCTTATATATATTAGGAGCATTAATGGTATTAATATTTAATTTTAAAGCTATACCAGGAGCCATTATGTTAATACTTTATAGTGCGGTTAATCCGAGAGCTGCATTAGGTGGTGCTGTAGGTATAACTGTAGCAATGGCTATTCAAAGGGGTATAGGAAGAGGAGTATTTTCAAATGAAGCTGGTTTAGGAAGTGCTCCAATAGCAGCGGCAGCAGCTAAAACTAAATCTCCAGTTAAACAAGGATTAATTTCAATGACAGGAACATTTATAGATACAATAATAATTTGTACAATGACAGGATTAGCTATAGTTTTAACTGGAAGCTTTAATAGTGGACTTGAAGGAGCTGCAATAACAACAGCAGCCTTTGAACAAGGATTACCTTTTGCAGTAATAGGAAAGTATATAGTAAATATAGGATTAATATTTTTTGCATTTACTACTAGTATAGGATGGAACTATTATGGTGAAAGATGTGTTGAATATTTAACAGGGGTTAAAGGAATAAAGCTATATAAAATTGTATTCATAGCATTTGTAGGGGTAGGACCCTTCTTATCACTAGATCTAGTATTTATAATAGCAGATATAGTCAATGGATTAATGGCATTACCTAATCTAGTGGGTCTAATAGCATTGAGACATGTAGTCATAAATGAAACTAATGAGTTTTTTGAAAAGTTAAAGAAGGAAAATGAAATAGAAAAAGATAATAAGTTGCAAGTTAACTAGAGAATAAAGGACCTATATATATTATTAGAATATATATAGGTCCTTTTAGTTGGTAAAAAAGTTAAATGAGTAATAAAGATTTAATAAATTCATATTATTAAATGTAATAAAATAAATATATAAAGGCAAAATAATTACAAAAAGTATATAAAGAATATTTACTTTAAAAATATAAGATGTATTTTAAATTTAATAGGAGAGTTGAAAATGAAAAAAAATATTAAATACAATGGATTGGGGAGCTATAGTAAAAGAAATAAAAAAATAAAGTTAGAAAAAATATGTGTAGTTGGTATATTTACAATTCTTATATTATATATAATGGCTTTAAACTTGAGAAGTAATATTTCCCAAGAAATAAGCAGTTTGCAGGAAGTGGCAGCTGTGGAAAATAAGGAAGAGGAAAGTATAGTGGAAGAAAGTAAAGAAGACTCTATTAATCAAGAGGTATATTCTAATACATATATGGATAGTGAAAAGATAGATTTTATAGAAAGTATATCAGATGGAGCTATTAGTAATTATAATAAATATGGAATATTACCATCAATAACTATGGCTCAAGCCATATTAGAATCAGGATGGGGAAATTCTGAATTAGCAGTTACGCATAATAATTTATTTGGAATAAAGGCTGATTCAAGATGGAATGGAGCCATTGCTACAATAGTAACAAGTGAAAACTATAATGATTCTACAATAGCTAACTTCAGAAAGTATGACAGTATTAATGAATCAATTGAAGATCACGGAAAGTTTTTATATGAAAATTCAAGATATGCTGAATATGGTTTATTTGATGGAAAAAACTACAAAGAACAAGCGCAAGCATTAGAAAATGCAGGTTATAGTACAGTTAAAAATGAAAATGGAGAACCAATATATGCTGATAAGCTAATAGCACTTATAGAAAAATACAACCTAATGCAATATGACTAAATTGTTCGTTAAGGCTTGAATTCCCGTGATACCGAAAAATTGATTATATAATCTCCAGGAAGTAATATAATTTCACTAAGAATTTA
>UQQU01000044.1 GCA_900543325.1 uncultured Clostridium sp.
AAAATTTCACAGTTCCCGGAAAATAAATATTTCATTTTTTGCTTCCATGTAATGCCCAATATTATTTTAAAGTTTACCAATAACTACTCTATCATGCCCTGCTAAATCCTTAACTACTCTTATATCTTTATAACCTTTTTCCATCATCAAATCACTAACTTCCTTACCTTGATCATGACCAATTTCAAAGGCTAATATTCCATTCTCCTTTAAGATTTTATCACTATCCTCTACTATTCTTCTATAGAAATATAATCCATCCTCTCCACCACTTAAAGCTGTATGAGGTTCATACTTTTTAACATCATCCATTAATGTCCCTATAACTTCTTCCTTTATATATGGTGGGTTAGAAACTAATATGTCATATTTCTTTTGTTGATTTATAGCCTCTTCTAGCAAGTCACTTTTTATAAATGTTGCTCTAGAATTTAAATTGTGCTTCGCTATGTTTCTTTTAGTTACCTTTTCTGGAACATCATAGTAATCAATTAAATCTACCTTAGTATTTTCTCTTAAATAAGCAATAGATATACCTATTGCACCAGTTCCACAACATAAATCACAAACACTGTATTCTCTATCATTATCAATAATTTTTAGAGTTTCTTCTACTAATATTTCAGTGTCTCCTCTTGGAATAAGTACACCTTCTTCAACTTGAAAATCTAATCCCATAAATTCAGTACTTTTTAATATGTACTTAATAGGCATCTTATCTTTTCTTTTATTTATTAATCTGTAGAATTCTCTCTCTTTAAATTTACTAACTTCTTCTTCTTTGTTAGTAATTAAATAAAGTTTATCTTTTCCAAGAACTTTTCCTAATAACAATTGAGTATCTAATATATATGTTTCTATATCAGCTTCTTTTAAGATTTTATTTCCATCTATTAATAATTCCCCAATTGTCTTCTTATATTCAATTCCCTCTGCTGCCATTAAAGATTTTATAGCAACCTCTAATTGTTCATCATTAGGCTCCTTAGTAGTAAGCTCTTGTAATTTTAAACCTGGATATGCAATAATTTTTCCCAATTTACTTTCAGTCCTTCCAAGCCATTTTATTAATTCATACGTAATTCCAGTAACTATAGGCATAAGTACTATTCTCAATACAAGTCTTTGCCAAAATCCACCCCAGCCTGTTAAAGTAAACAAAATAATGCTAACTATCATAATTAAAAATAGAAAATTAGTTCCACATCTAGGATGTAATCTTCCAAACTTTCTCACATTTTCAACCGTTAGTTTTTCTTCAGCCTCATAACAAAATATAGTTTTATGTTCTGCACCATGATATTGAAATACCCTGTATATATCATCTAACTTACTTATTAAATACATATAAGTTACTAAGATAGCTATTCTTATAGCTGATTCAATTAAATTTAATACTATAGGATGTAATCCTATATTTTTAAATATTGATGCTACTGCAGTAGGTATACCTAAAAACAATCCAGCTGCAACTATAAGAGATATCATCATAGTTATTGTGACAAGCAAATCATTAGCACCTTTATCTCCTAATTTGTTTTTAAGCCAAATATCAAATTTTGATTCTTCTTCATCTTCTTCAAAAAAACTTGCTGAATAATTTAGCGTATTAATACCAACTATTAATGAATCTATTAATGTAGCTGCTCCTCTAATTATAGGAATATTTAAAATTCTATATCTTTTTGTTATTGGCTTTGTTTTTTTTACTTTAACTTCTATTTTTCCACTTGGAGTTCTTACCGCAGTTGCTAATCCTTTAGAACCACGCATCATAACTCCTTCAATTATAGCTTGACCCCCAACATCACATTTTCTCATATTATCACTCTTTCATTTTATTTTTCATTTTTAAATTTAAAATAACAATGTCCGCATAAAGATTCATATTCAACATTGTCTACATTGTCTATAGCAACTTGCTTACCCTCAAAAACAAATTTTCCATTTATTTTTCTACCATTTAAAACAGCTTTTCTTCCACACTTACATATAGTCTTTAACTCTTCTATGCTATGTGCTAATAATAATAATCTTGTACTTCCTTCAAATCCTTGCATTTTAAAGTCAGTTCTAAGTCCATAACAAATAACTGGTATATCTAAACAAACAGCAACTTCAAAAAGTTCATCTATTTGATGTGACTTTAAAAATTGAACTTCATCTACTAATATACAATCTATTTTATATTTATCATCTTCCCACTTCTTAACCTCTTCATATACATTCTGATCATCGTTAATTAATAAATCAACCTTACGCTCAACACCTAATCTAGATACTAGTTTATCTCCACCTTTTTTATCAGTTGAGGGTTTAATTAACACCACCTTCATTCCACGCTCTTCATAATTATGGGCAACCTGCATAAGATTTGTAGATTTCCCTGAATTCATAGCACCATATCTAAAATATAATTTACTCATAACGTCTCTCCTTCTCATTCTTGTCTATTTCGATTATAGCATTTTAATATATACTTAAAAAGATGTTTTTATTTCCTCGTTATATTGACTGCATTTATCGCTTATGTTATAATTCATTAGGTCATTGAATTAAATTCAATGAATGTATTTTTGAAAGAGGTGAATCAAATGAAACAAGGCATACATCCAGAATACCATCACGATGCTGTGGTTAAGTGCGCATGTGGAAACACTTTCACAACTGGTTCAGTTAAAGAAGAATTAAAAGTTGATATATGTGCTAAATGCCACCCATTCTTCACTGGTAAGCAAAAAATCGTTGATATCGGCGGTAGAGTTGACAAGTTCAATAAGAAGTTCGGTCTTAACAAATAGAATTAAATTGGAATTTATGAGAAAGAATTATATTCTTTCTCATTTTTTCTTTTAATAAAAAAATTAATAAAAAAGAGGCTTTTTTATTTAATAGATACTAAACATACAAATTTACTAATTATAGAATTTGTGTTTATCTATATGAAAATAGGCCTCTTTTATATATCATTAGCTACTTTTTGAATACATCATTTTTTGGAAAAACTTGAATAAATTCTTTATTGTTCTTTGTTTTAGATAACATATTTATTAGATTTTCTGTAACATTTTCAATATTGCCATCTCTATACATAATTTTTCTAATAGCAAATGCTACTTCCTTCTCTTCATCTGATAACAATAAATCCTCTTTTCTAGTTCCAGATTTATAAATGTCAATTGCTGGGAATATTCTTCTCTCTTGAAGTCTTCTATCTAAGTGAACTTCCATGTTACCAGTTCCCTTAAATTCTTCAAATATCATATCATCCATTCTTGAGCCAGTTTCAACTAAGGCAGTTGCTAAAATAGTTAAACTTCCACCTTCTTCTATATTTCTTGCTGCCCCAAAGAATTTTTTTGGCATTATTAATGCACCTGGATCTAATCCTCCTGATAAAGTTCTCCCTGTTGGAGTTATTGTTAGGTTATATGCTCTAGATAATCTAGTTATACTGTCTAATAATATAACAACATCTTTCCCTTGCTCCACCATTCTTTTAGCTCTCTCTAATACCATTTGAGCTACTTTTGCATGGTTTTGTGGTTCTTCATCAAATGTGGAATAAATAACATCCCCATTTATAGATCTTTTCATATCAGTAACTTCTTCTGGTCTTTCATCTATTAATAAAACTATAAGCTTAATATCTGGATGATTTTTACTAATGTTTTGAGCAACCTTTTTTAGCAGAGTAGTTTTACCTGCCTTTGGCGGAGCAACAATAATTCCTCTCTGACCTTTCCCTATTGGACAAATAATATCCATTAATCTAGAAGATAAATCTTTCTCATTGTCAGTTTCTAAGTGCAATCTCTCATTAGGATATATAGGTGTTAATGTCTCAAAATTCTTTCTTCCTATAGCTTTTTCTGGATTATCACCATTTACTTTTTCTACAAATAATAAAGCTTTAAATTTTTCACCATCTTTTGCTTCTCTTACTTTTCCTTGAACCTCATCACCAGTTCTTAAATTGAATCTTCTTATTTGTGATGGTGATACATATATATCATTTTCCCCAGTTAAGTAATTATTACATCTTAAGAATCCAAAGTTATTATTTTCTTGGACTTCTAATACTCCCTTAGAAGAACCAGATTCATTTATCATAACTTTTAATCTTTCTTTCTTCTCCTCTTTTTCTTCATCTGTCATAGAATAATTTTCTCTATTTTCATGATTATTTGAAAAAGTATTATTAGTGTTCTCCTGTTCCCTTACTTTAGGAGCTATTTTTTCTGTTAAAATCACCCCATTTTTTTCTATAGCATTAGGTGTAACCTTTACTAATTCATCAATTATTTCATTTTTCTTTAATTTACTTATGTTTTTTATTCCAAGCTCTTTAGCCTTATTTTTTAAATCGACTAAAGTCATCTCAGCATATGTCTCTCTGGTCAAACTGACACCTCCAATAGTTCTGTTTAATTTGGGATAATAATAGACTAAACCTCAGGTTTGATATATTTGAAATGAACTACATTCTTACTAAAATAAAATATATATTAATATTGTATATTTAAATTTATATATAATTATGAACTAATAAGCTTTAAAATTCAATAGAAAGTTACATTATAAGCTTATCCACTTTTTTATATTTTTATAACCATAAAAAAAAATGAAGACTTATGTCTTCACTTTTTTATTTTTCTTCTATTGCTGCCTTTACAAATGATTTAAATAATGGATGTGGATTATTTGGCCTTGATTTTAATTCTGGATGGAATTGTGCAGCTACAAACCATGGATGATCTTCAACTTCCACAATCTCAACTAATCTTCCATCTGGACTCGTACCTGTAATTTTCATTCCAGCCTCAATTATTTGTTTTCTGTATTCATTATTAAATTCATATCTATGTCTATGTCTTTCATAAACTAATGAATCTGAATAACATTCATAAGCTTTTGATGTTTTATCTAATTTACATGGATATAATCCTAATCTCATTGTTCCACCTAGATCTTCAATATCCTTTTGTTCTGGCATAAGATCTATTACAGGATATGATGTCTCAGGATTAATTTCAGAACTATTAGCATCTTCATATCCTAATACATTTCTCGCAAATTCAATTACTGCAGTTTGCATTCCTAAACATATTCCTAAGAAAGGCCTCTTATTTTCTCTTGCATATTTAATAGCCTCAATTTTTCCTTCTACTCCTCTATCTCCAAATCCACCTGGTACTAAGATTCCATCCACATCGCCTAATAACTCATTAGAATTCTCTGCCGTCACATCTACTGCATTTACCCATTTAATTTCTACATTGGTTCCATTAGCTAATCCACCATGACTTAATGCTTCTACTACAGATAAGTAAGCATCATGTAACTCAACATACTTTCCTACTAATGCAATTTTAACGCTACCCTCTAAATTCTTTAATCTAGAAACCATATCAATCCATTCTGTATTATCAATATCTCTGCATCCTAATTCTAATTTTTCAACTACTAATCTATCTAAACCTTCTTTATGAAGCATTAATGGTACTTCATATAAATGATTGGCATCTAAGTTTTGTATTACACACTTACCTTCTATATTACAGAATAGTCCTATTTTAGATTTTAAATCATCTGATATTTCTTTTTCAGATCTACAAACTATAATATCTGGTTGAATACCTATACTTCTTAATTCTTTAACAGAGTGCTGTGTCGGTTTAGTTTTTAATTCTCCTGACTTCCCTAAGAAAGGTACTAGGGTAACATGTATAAAGCATACATTTTCTCTACCAACATCGTATTTTATTTGTCTTATAGCTTCAAGGAATGGTAATGATTCAATATCACCAACAGTTCCACCTATTTCAGTTATTACAACATCAACATCTGTCTCTTTAGCCACTCTATAAACTCTTTCCTTTATAGCATTTGTAATATGTGGTATAACTTGTACAGTTCCTCCAAGGTATTCTCCTCTTCTCTCTTTAGATATAACTGACCAATACACTTTACCTGAAGTAATGTTGCTATTTTTAGTTAAATTTTCATCTATAAATCTTTCATAATGCCCTAAATCTAAATCTGTTTCCGCTCCATCATCAGTTACAAAAACTTCACCATGTTGGTATGGACTCATTGTTCCTGGATCCACATTTAAATATGGGTCAAATTTTTGTATAGATACCTTTAACCCTCTATTCTTTAATAATCTTCCTAATGAAGCTGCTGTTATTCCTTTTCCTAATCCTGATACTACTCCACCTGTTACAAAAACATATTTAGTGCTCATCTTTAACCCCCATATATTTAAAATTAAATTCAAATTTTCTATTGACTATTGATTTTTATAATGATATAATTTAAATTACCTCTCTTATTGCCAAGAGAAGAATAATCATAGATATTATAGTACCACATTAGTTTAAATTAAGCTAGTGTTTTTTATGCTTTTTTAAAATTTTCTTTTATTTTATCTTCTAATTCAAAATATTCATCTCTAAACTTCTTATTTATTAGTATTTTTTCTTCCGCTTTTTTCATTCTATAGCACAACATTCTATTGTTTAAAATCCCTAAATTTTCTTGAATAACTTCTGAATTTAAACATTTAAATTTTTTCATAAGTAAAAGTGTCAAATATAAATTATCTTTCTTTTTTAGTCTCTTTTTAAACTCTTCATAACTCATTCCATAATAACTACATAAAATTAACATTATAACTTCATACTTATTTATATTACCCACTCCTCTTTTCATAATGCTTTTCTTTAATTATTTCCTTCATAATTTTTTTTATTCATAAAAAAGACTTCTATGAATAATTAATTTCATAGAAGTCTAAAATTTAATTTACTTTAATTTTTATATTTAATTCAGTAACTATTCCTTCTTGACCTTCAAGGCCTAAAATATACTTAGAGTAAATCTCTCCACCATTTTCATTTATATTTATATTTAATTTTTCAGTATCAACATTTAAATTTAATACACCATATGGTGTATTATATAAAGAAACAGCCATAGCCCCTTCTTTAAATTCCATATTTGTAGTAGTTGATCCAACTCTTTCTAATATCATCATATTATCTTGTATATTTAAAGTAGTAGTTGTTCCATCCATTCCAGATATTTCTGACTCTTCATATATTGCCTTAAATCCTTCTTCATTAATTATAAATGTTCCTGGAGTCACTACTTCAATTACTTCATTAGGATCTAAATTTGATGTACTCTTTACAGATATAATCGCTCTCTTTTCCATTTTATCCCCCCTATTTTATAGAAATCATATATTTTTCTAATTCTTTATCACTTATAGGTTCTACTACTATAATGTTTTCTAATTTTTGTCCATATATACCATATTTAACTTTTAACTCTGCTTCTTCTCTTCCCTTGCTATATCTAGCGGCCATTCTGGCAGCTAAATGTATGTCCTTTTCAGTTCCATTTCCTTCTAATAATACAAGTGCCCCTGAAAAATTAGTTGTATGGAAAGAATAATATTCCTTATGTATAAGTGATTTTATTGCTTCTCCCTCTTCTTGAGTTCTTGCAACTATTATCTTATTATTATCTTCAGTTCTAAAATGTCTTCCATATCTTAAAAGGCTTAATTCATCCTCTTCTACTTCTTCTTTAAAAGTTAAAAGATCTTTTAATCTTAATGCATAATTTGGTTCTGTCAACTTACATCCACCTGCTGGTGATGGATATTCAGTTATTCCCCATTTTGCAGCTAATTCCATTTGTGGTTTTCTACTTCTTCCAGTAATGTTCAATAACTTTTCTCTATCAACTAATCCACTTAACTCCATTTCTGTAGGATCCATATTTTTTGCACATAATGGTCTTAAAATTTTATTAGCGAATCCTGATTCTTTCTTTACAATATTTAAAGCTTGTCTGTTTTGAGACATAGGACGTTGATTTAATACTTCACCTGTAATAATAAAATCTGCATTATGTTCTTCTAATAGTTTTCCTGCATAATTCATCATCATAGCATGACAATCTATACATGGGTTCATATTTTTACCTCTACCATGTTTAGGATTTTTAACTAATTCTAAATGCTCTGGTGAAAAATCTACTACTAATAGTGGTATATCTATTTGCTTTGCCATTTTTATCGCACTTTCTTCACTAAAGAAATATGATCTAAAGCAAATTCCTAATACCTCTATACCTTGCTCCTTTATTAATTTTGCTGCTAAAATACTATCTAGCCCTCCTGAAATCATAGCTAATGCCTTTGCCATACTTTTTCCTCCTGTTAATCAAAAATGTTCTCTATAACTTCTACTATCTTAAATTTAAATTTAATTCCGCTATTAACATTACTTGATTCATTATTTTTTTCTTTATTTTCATTTGTTGTATTATCTTCTTTAGGTTCTATATTTTCAATTTCATCTTTTAAACTACTAGAATCTACTGAATTTTTACTTTCATCAACAAAGCATAGTGATGGAAACATAACACACCACCAATTTTGTCCCTTTCCTTCTCCAATTATAACTCTAAAGGCTTCATAATTTCCTTGTGGAAAAACACAGTCTCCATATACCTTATCGGGAAAATTCTCATAAGACAACATTGTATTTACTTCATAAGTATAATTATTTTCTTCAATAACCTCTTTTGCAATTTCATTAACATAATCAATGTTTTCTTCTAATACATTTTCTGCTTCTTCTAATGAGCTCACATTGCTTAACTTTTCACTTAATGCTTCAACTACTTTATCTCTAACTTTTAGTTTAAGATTTTGATCTTCATCTGTATCACTGTTTGCTATAACATGAAATCTTATAAGCTTGTCCTTAATATCATTATAATTTAATTCTGTTAACTCTAAACTATTTTCCTTAGTATTACATTCAATAACTTGGCACCCATTTAAAATTAAAACTACTAGAACTATAGGTAATATAAAATAAATATACTTTTTCATAAACATAACCCCTTTCTAGTTTTAATTATTGACATTATAAAGGGGTTTATTCATTTATATTTAATTTTTCTTTAAATAGTTCTAGTTAAAAATACTTCTCTGTAATTTTCTTTCATCTTTTCGTAACATTTTTGAGCTTTTAACATATCATCAAAGAATGCGAATACACTTGGTCCACTTCCACTCATCATGCTTCCAACTGCACCATATCTATTCATATCTTCTTTTATTTTGATTAATATATTATGCTTTCTTAAAGTGACATTTTCCAATAAATTTTTCATATTATTTGCTACATAATCCAAATTGTCATTTTTCATAGCTTCTATTAAATTCTCAGTTTTAGGATGTACCCTAACTCTATCTAAATTAAAAGATTTATATACTTCTTTAGTTGAAACTCCAAAACTAGGCTTTACTAAAACTAATATTTTATCCTTAAAAGGTGGCAAAGTTGTTATCTTTTCTCCAATGCCTTCGCAAAGAGCTGTTCCTCCATTGATGCAGTATGGAATATCTGCACCTAGTTTTAATCCAATATTCATTAACTCTTCATCCGATACATTTACTTCAAAAATCTTATTCATAAGTTTTAAAACAGCAGCTGCATCTGTACTTCCTCCAGCTAAACCTGCTGATACTGGAATGTTTTTCACAATATCAATATGAACTCCGTCTTCAATATTATATGTTTCTTTAAATAAACTTGCTGCTTTATAGGCTAAGTTTCTTGAGTCTGTAGGGACATAATTTTTATTACAACTTATTGTTATACCTTCTTTTTGTTTTTCTATGGATATTTCATCATACAAATCTATATTTTGCATTATCATTTTTAATAAATGATATCCATCACTTTCTCTTTTTCCTACTATATCTAAAGAAATATTAATTTTTGCATAGGCCTTTATTTTCATATATTCAAATCCTTTCAATGGAAAGTGCATACTTCTAAATTAAAGTTCAGAGTATAAACCCTGAACTTTATAAATAATATTATATATATTATTTTTCTTATAGTAAATATGTCATTGTTGTATTCTTTAATTTGAATTAACAACAGTCCCTAAATTTGCATCATCTTGTTGATTAGATTTGATAAAATCTACTAAGGGATTTAATCTTTCAAAAAATACAATTACAATATCACCTTCTAAGGATTCATTTAGTGCTATTTGTAAAGCTTCAACTTCATCTAATATTATTTTTATATCAGCATTTTTCTTTACTTCTAATATACCTTCTTTAATTAAATTAGGAATCTCGCCACTTTTCCTACCTCTTCTATCTTTATCTTCCTTAATTATTATTTTATCAAGGTACTTAGCACTTATATTTCCTATTTCCCTCGCAACATAATCACTTCTATCACCTGGAACGCCAATTATCCCAGTAATATTTCCACTACCTATATATTGTAATGTTGGTAAAACCTTTTTATACCCTTCTATATTATGACCATAATCTAATATAACCTTTATACCGTTATAATCATAAACGTTAAATCTTCCTGAGTTATCTTGTGAGTTAAAATTCTCTAAACCTATTCTTATCATGCTATAATCAATTTCCATAGCTACTAATGCAGCACAAGCTGCCATTGCATTTTCAATATTAAATTCTAATGTACCATTTAATGTTATAGGAATATCTCTAATATTTATTATTTTATATTCTATTCCCCTATTATTAACATATATATAATCACCTTTTCTATATACAGCAACCTGTTTTTTATTTATATTTTCTCTTATTAATTCATTATTAAAATCAGAAGAATAATAAATTATATTTGCATTTATTCTATTTATAATCTTTCTGCTCCACTCATCATCAGCATTAATTACTACATTTCCATTTTCCTTTACAGCTTCTGCTACTAATGATTTTACTT
This sequence comes from uncultured Clostridium sp., assembly GCA_900543325.1. GTDB lineage: Bacteria > Bacillota > Clostridia > Clostridiales > Clostridiaceae > Clostridium. The sequence goes on from UQQU01000044.1 coordinate 10,812, forward strand.
TACAAAGATCCTCCATAGAATTTATATTATCTATTCCTAAATGATCATCAGTAATATTAGTTATTACTGCAACATCCGCTAAATCATATGCTAATCCTTTTCTTATAATTCCACCTCTTGCTGTTTCTAGCACAGCAATGTCTACATCTCTATTGTATAATATACATTTAGCACTTTCAAAACCTGTATCATCACCAGTATCAATGCATTTACCGTTAATATATATTCCATCAGTGCTTGTCATTCCAACACAATATCCCATTCTAGATAATGTACTATTTATTATCCTAGTAGTTGTTGTCTTGCCATTTGTTCCAGTAATAGCAATTACAGGTATATTTTTAGGATTGTTATTATACATCATATTAATAATATCACTGCCAATATTCCTACTAATACCCTCAGCTGGATATGAATGCATTCTTAAACCTGGCGCTGCATTAACTTCAAGTATAGCTCCATTATCCATTAATGATTTACTAATATCTGTTGTACAAACATCTACACCGCATATATCTAATCCTATAGCCTTAGCTGCCCTTACGCATATTTCTTTATTTTCTTCTGAAATAACATCTGTATAATCTACGGCTATTCCTCCGGTAGATAAATTTGAATTCTTTCTTAAAAATAATTTTTCTCCACTTTTTAATACTGAAGTTAAATTATAATTATACTTACTCAAGTTCCTTTCTAATTCATCATCAATTCTAACCTTAGTTAAAGGTTTTTCATGATCTTCTCCTCTAAGCTCATCATTATTTAATTCATCAATAAGCTCTTTAATATTTTTTTCTCCATCTCCAATTACAAATGGTGGAATTCTTTTTGAGACTGCTACAACTTTATATCCAACTACACAAACTCTGTAATCATCACCCTCATAGTATCGTTCAACTATTATGTCTTTAAACTGCTCCGTTAACTTTTGATAGTATTTTAATAATTCCTTTTCATTAGTTATTTTTAATATAACTCCTCTTCCCTTGCTACCAAACTCTGGCTTTAAAACAACAGGATATCCTATTTCTTCTGCAGTTCTCAATAAATCAATAACATTGCTTACCTTCTCACCTCTTGAAACGGGCAAATTTTGTATCCTTAATAATTCTTTTGTTAATAGCTTATCACAGGAAATATCAGCAGATACGCAACTTGTAGTATTAGTGATTGCTGATTCTATTATTCTGCCTTGCTTTCCATATCCAATTTGATAGAATCCACTATTAGCCATTTTAAGAACTGGTAATCCAACCTTTTTAGCCGCATTACAAATTTCTAAAGCACTAGGCCCAATAATTTCTTCTCTAATTATAGATTTTATTATGTTTAATCTATCATTAAAGCTAATTTTTTTATTATCTATAAGTGAATTAATAATATCCACAGCTAACTTTGCAACTTCAATTCCTGCCTTTGGATACTCATATTGATATACTACTATATATCTATCACCTTCAATTTCTCTAGCTTTCCCATATGCTACATCTATTCCTAAAATATTTTGTATAGCAATAATAATATGTTCGCAAATATGAGCTAAATATGTTCCTTCCTTTAATCTCTTTACAAATCCCCCTTCTTCATCTATTCCACATCTATGGGTATTAAGAATTGGAATCATTTCTACCAAGTTTTTATTAAAGTCTTTAATATCCTTACTAGGTGTCTCCGAATATCCTTCCAAATCTACATCTAGTTGTATGCACTTTTTATGGGAATGTATATTTCTTCCTGCATAAACAGTACTATTTACGATTTTCATAAAAATCCTTATCCTCCTCAAACGGTACCTTATCTAGTAAATTGAATCTATTACCCTCTTTTAATACATGAAGTTTTACATTAAACATGCTAAGAACTTCATCACTATATTGCTCTGATACATTACTATAATCAATTGAGCTTCCATCTATAAAATATACAGCACCTGATCCAATAACTTCTGCAGTTCCTTTATCACTTACTATTATTGCTGTATCTTCATCTATTCCTATCCCCAATACCTCAGGATTTTGAGCTATAGCGGTTAATAATCTTCCTATTCTTCCTCGTTGAGCAAAATGTTGATCAATTATTATATTATTTACTAACCCTAAACCTGGAGACATCTTTAAAGTACATTTATGTGGTGATTCATCATCTTCACCTTGGACTATCATTGTATCACTCATAACAGATGCTCCGGCTGATGTTCCAGCAATTAATCCTCCGCTAGTACAAAGTTCTTTTATCGCATTATATACTGGGCTTCCCCCTATCATACTAGTTATTCTTAATTGATCTCCGCCAGTAAAGAATAGTAAATTTGCATTATTTATTAATTCTACATTCTCTTTATTAAACGCATCTTCTCTAGTACTAATATCAAGTTTATCTATATTTTTAATTCCCAACTTAGAAAATACATTTTTATAATTTTGATAACTTTTTTCTGGATATTGTGTTGCTATGGTTGCTATTATTAATTTTTCTTTTTCTGGATCTATATACTTTGCTACTCTTTTTAATATTTCTTTATCACCTTTTTTATCCTCAGCTCCTCCGATTATTATTAAGTTACCACTTACCTTTTCGCTCAATTTATCACCTCAAATCACATATTTTTTATTTTATCCAATCATATAAAATATATTCAAAAATAATAAAAGGCTATTGCAAAGTATATGCAATAACCTTTTATTATTTTTGAAACCTTATTAAAATTTACATTTTCCTGGTATTATTAATTTTTTACCTTCAATTAATGATTCTGGACCTTCTAATTCATTAATTTCAATTAATGAATCCATTGTAGTATTATATTTTTTAGCTAAATCCCAAAGTGTATCACCTATATTAACCACATATATTGTTACTGAAGCTTTTTTACATTCCTTTTCTTCCTCACCCTCAACAATATCAACTATCCATTCTTTATTAACTTTATAACACACCTTAACTAATACAGATAGTGTAGCTCTTACTCCGATTGTGTTAGCTTCAACAGTAGCATCTAAGTTTTCTAGATGAACTTTGCATAAAGCAACCATATCTGGTTTTGTACCTTTTAAATCAATTACTGACGTAAATGGAATTTCTCCATTACACATGTCTATTTTGCAATCATCATCAGTTGTTTTATAAAGAACTGATGTTTTTATCATACCTTCAATTTTTATTTTATCTTCTTCAACTGTCTTATCTGTTATAACTGGGCATCCTGTAGCACATACTACACATCCAATTTTATCATTTTCGTCCTTAGGATATAAATTGTCTTTTATTATTAATTCTGATGTAACTATTCCATGAACTAATCCTATTTCATAATTCTTTTTACTCAACTCTATTGATTTAGTTGGTGAATAAGCATCTTTAATTACATCAACAATATCTTTAGATATAACTTTAATAGTTCCTTTAATCATAAATTCAACATTTACAACTCTATTTTCACCTAAATCATCAGCATTTATTATACTATCAGAATTTACTATATCTATTTGATGAGATGTCATCATTTCACTATTTACTCCAATAGCTTCTTCTTCCTTTGATAAGTAAATATCATCTTGTAGTAAGAATATATCATTTTCATCTTTTCCTTTGCATAATACCTCTATCTTACAATAGCATCCAAAATATATTTTTCCATCTCCAAGTTTAACTTCTTTTTTGTGTAAGTTCATAGAGCTTTTTAATATTTCACTAATTTCCGGCTTATCCATTGTTACTTTTATCATAGATTTTCCCATTAATTCTATGTCTTTTTCACACTTTATCTGATTCATCTCTTCGCTTTTTCTCTTAATTTGTATATCATCTCGTCCTTCAATCTCTTTAACGAATTCAAATTCTTCAACTTTATAAAGTTGCCACTTAGTTGTCCTTATTCCATCAATAGCAATCTTACGTTCATTCATAATACTAGCTTGAATATGTTCTATTATGCACTCAACTTCACAAATCACTTTATGTTCTTCATTATTAAGATCAAGATAGTCTGCGAACTTTTCTGATAAACAAACTGAGTTTATACTAGTTACTTTACTTTCATCCTCTGATAAATACATAACAGAATAATTTATTTGACCTTCTATCATTATTTTATCCGCTAATGTTTCTTTATTGGTAATAGTAGCTTTAGCTTCTACTCCTAATATTTGATATACATCTGGATGAGAATCTTTTATTAAATATTCACCCTTTAGTACATTATTTGTAGCACTTTCTCTTAGTAATTGTTCGTTTTGAATACCTTCTTTAACAACATCTATCTGAGACATCATATCCCTCCTTATAGTATAACTACTATAATTTATATTCTCTAAATATATATTTATTCTAATATGTATTAACTGTTTACTAATTTTTATAAAATATATTTACCAATTATTTTACAATTATTTTAGTTATTTCCATTTTAATGCATTTTTTGTCGAATTTTAGACCATTTTTAAAAAAAATTTATTTTTTTTAAATAAATTGTTGACTTTATTATAAATATGTCATATTATAAAGATGGTTATTGACCATATAACCTCTCATAAATTCTCAATACCCTTTTATACCATAGTTGAAAGATGGATACCCGCCATCTTTCTTTTTTTATTTCTTTATAAATATATTAATAAAAGTTAATTTTTAGAAATAAATTTAAAATATTTTTAAATAAAATAAATAAGAGCTTCGAAATCTTTCGAAGCTCTTATTTATACTGCATAATACAATGATACAGTTTTAGTCAAAACATCTGAATAGCTATAAGTTACTGTTCTTTGGGTGTCACTTTCCAATCTTACAACAAAAATACTAGGATGAACACTTTCAATTACTCCATCATTTACAAGTATCTTCTTTCTTCCACCATTAGCTTTTAGTGTCACCTTTTCGCCTACGTGATTTTCAATATCTTTTCGTATGTTGGCTAAGGTTCTATTCTTTTCCATATGACCACCATCTTTCTAATTTTATTATAAAGCTTTTTAGCACTTTTGTCAAATAAAACCAAATATTTTAACACTTACCAGTTGCATTGTCAATGTAAACTTTTTCTTTTTTTACACAATTTATCGCATCTATTAATTATTATTGCATTTTTTCTTATTTTTTATTCATTTATTAATGCATATATTGGGGCAAAGATTTAAAAACAAACATACTATAGATTGTATTAATATATTTATTAGGAGAATAAAATGGTAATAGGTGATACCGTAGTTAGAAAGTCTTACGATAAGGATATAACATTTAAAATAATAGATATAAAAGAAGTAGATGGTAAAACTATATATATTCTCAAAGGAATTAGCATAAGAATAATTGCTGACTCACCTGAAACTGACTTAGAACCTGTTGATGTTGATTTTATTGGAGAAAAAGAAAAAATATTAAACAGCCGTGTTAATGAAGCTATTAAAAAAGCTGTTAATACTCGTTCTGGATCATCAACTAAAAATAATTCGATATTATTGTCTAGGGGAAGTAAAAATCAAAAAAACACTCCCAATAAAGATTTAATGTTTGGACGCCCCGGAAAAATTCTTCACATTGATGGAGATAGAGATTATTTAGAAACCTGTCTAAAAGTATATAAACAACTTTCATTAGATGCAGTTGGACGTGCCATTTCAGAAAAAGAGCAAGCTGATCATGTTGTAGATTTAGTTAAAGAAATTAAACCTGATATAGTTGTATTGACTGGACATGATAGTGTGCTAAAGGAAAGTAATGATTACTTAGATTTAAATAATTATAGGAATTCAAAATACTATATTGATGCTGTTAAAGCCCTTAGAAATTATAATTCTAGCTATGATGAATTAGTTATATTTGCAGGAGCTTGTCAGTCATGCTATGAATGTTTATTAGATGCTGGAGCTAATTTTGCTAGTTCTCCAAGCCGTGTATTAATTCATTGCCTAGATCCCGTATTCGTATGTGAAAAGATTGCTTACACAACTATTGATTCTGTTGTTTCAATAACAAATATAGTTGAAAATACTATTACAGGAATAAAAGGTATTGGTGGATTACAAACTCGCGGTAAATATAGAGAGGGATATCCTAAATCACCATTCATCTAAATATTTTAACAATTTAAAAGCCGGCTTTAAAAAGCCGGCTTTTAAATTGTATTATATTCATTTTTAAAATCATTTAAAAACTTTAGATATTCATCTTTTTCATTTATTATACTTTCTAACTTACTATCAAAAGTATTTTGTCCCCAGTTAACCTCATTATAATAGTATCTATTAGCTAACCTCCAATATCTTTGTGGAAACTGTAAATAAGCATATAATACATTATATTCACACTCTTCTAGCTTAGAAACCTCATTATAAGAATCTATTATAGCTTTTGCAAATTCCATATCCCATTTATTTCTCTTCAATACTTTTATCATAAAGTTTGAAATATCGAAAGTTCTTATTTCTCTCTTACAATAATCAAAATCTATTACACTAACAGAATTATCTTTTCCAAGTATAATATTATGATAAGTATAATCATGATGGCAGAATCCCTTTTCAATTTCAGCTTTTTCACATAACTTATCGTATTCTGATGACTTTAATGTATTTAGGGCCTTTTTTCCCATTTCTTTATAAAAATCCATTGATTTTAAATACAATAAATCAAAATCACTTTTCCTATTCTTTTTTCTAATCATATCTCTCATCTTATCTAGTGATTTTATTCTCTTTTCCATAAGACTTGGCCATCTTCCTAAATCGCTCTTTAACTTAGAATTTTCAGGTGGATCATATCCCTTAGATGCTTCATGTAGCTTTGCTAACGTTGCTGCAGCTATTTTTACTTCATCTATGTTATGAAAATCACATTCTCTTCCCTCTAACCATTCAGATAGAGTATATAAATCTTCATTTACTAATGCATATGGCTCGCCATCTATGTTTAAAAAATATCTGTCTACAGTATTAAATCCATTATTTATCAAATGTTCTTTAGCACCATAAACAAATAAAAGTTTTTGTGGCCCATAATTTATTTTTTTTAGACATCTCTCACCTTTATTAGTTTTCAAATAATAGATACCTTTATTAGCTTTTATTATATCTATTTTTATTTGAAATTGTCTTTCTATTTCAAATTCTCTCATCATATTCCTCACCCCCTTTATATTTATATGTATATATGTACTCTTTTATTAACATTTTTTATTTATTCTAATATAATAAATTATAACTATTTTGAAAGGATTAAATCATGAAAATTGGTATTGATGGAAGAGCCGCAAAATGGTATAGGGGAACCGGTATAGGAACCTATGCCTATCAGCTTATAACTAATTTAAGCAAATATGATGATTCAAATCAGTATCTTACTTTCATTCCTAAAGATTCTGATTTAAATCTTGGAGATAATTTTTCTATAGAGTACACACTAGACTCATCTAACAATAACTTTTGGGATAATGTAAAAGTTCCTAATTTATTAGACAACTTTAATATGGAACTATATCACGTTCCTCAAAATGGTGTAGGCCTTTCAGACAATATTAATTGTCCTAAGACTATTACATTACATGATATAATTCCACTAAGAATGCCTGAAACTGTAAGTGATCGTTATCTAAGAATATTTAATGACGAAATGCCAAAAATATTAAATAATTGTGATGGAATAATAACAGTTTCTGAGTTTTCTAAATTAGATATAGCTAATGAATTTAATTTTCCACTTGAAAAAATATTTGTTACTCCTTTAGCTGCTGAAGATATTTATAGACCAATAAATAGAGCTTATTGCAAAAATATAATAAAAGATAAATATCGTATCAGTGATGATTTTATATTATATGTTGGCGGATATAGTCCTAGAAAAAATATTATTGGCATTATGGAAGCATTTTCTCTATTAAAGGATAATCTAAAAAGAGATTTAAAGATTGTTATCACAGGTAAAAAAGGATTTTCATATGAACGTTATAAAAATCGTGCTATAGAGTTAGGAATCAGTAAATCAGTGATTTTTACAGATTTTATTCCGCTTGAAGATTTGCCTCTATTTTATAATGCTTGTGAATTTCTAATTTATCCATCATTTTATGAAGGATTCGGACTTCCTCCATTAGAAGCCATGGCTTGTGGTACTCCTGTAATTGCTTCTAATGTTACATCAGTTCCAGAGGTATGTAAGAATTCTGCAATCTTAGTTAATCCTAATGATGTTAATGAATTGTCTTATTCAATGGAACGTGTATTAACAGATAGCTTTTTAAAACTAACAATGATTGAACGTGGATTGCTAACAAGCAATAAATATTCCTGGAAAAATACTGCTCTAAATACTATAGAAGCCTACAGAAATATAATTGAGTTTTAATTTATTTCTAATATATTAGATTGTTTATTATCTATATTTAATAAGAGTTATGCTAACGCATAACTCTTATTATTTTTTCTTTATTCTAAATTTTTATTTATATTTCTTAATAACTCACTTCTAAAAGTATCAATTTCAATCTTATCCTTAAATCTACTCAAAAATACTTCATAATCCCATGCCTTTTGTTTTAAATAATAATCTTTAGTAATATTAATAAAATCTCTTGGGTAATTTAACATTGCATATATTACCTCTCTCTCCTTATCTGATATCTCAGAAATACTACTATAATCATTTATTATTTTATTAACTATTTCTTTATCATAAACATAATTTTTTATTACTTTTATAATAAAGTTGTATATATCTATTGCTTTGATATCTATCTTACAGTAATCAAAATCTATCATATTAACTTTATCTTCATCTATTATAAAATTATGATGAGCTAAATCTAAATGGCATATAACCATATTTTTAATATCAGAATAAAGCTCATTATAAGAACTCTCGGTTAATAAATTTATACTTTTATTCAAATCATTTTTCGCCTTAGATACATTATCTAAAAATAATGAATCAAATTCATTCCTATAGCTAAATTTACTTATAACTCTCTCTGCCTCTGTAATAAAACATAAATCATTTAAAAATTCATATATTAAATTTCTAGACCTATTTAATATAATATCCTCTTTAGTTAAATTTCCTGTTATATTTATTGATGCATTATGAAAATTTGCTAAAGCCTTTGTACACCATTCCACCTCAACTGGATTTGTGAAAGTCGCTTCACGACCATCAATCATATCCAATAATACATATGACTTTCCTTTCCACTCTGTAATTATATCTCCATTAGAGTTTACGCAATATTGAAGTATATACTTATCCTTTTCTTTTATTATATTTAAAGTTTTATTTATAAAGTTTATTCTATCTAGTGAGGAATTAGTGATTTTTAATATTTTTTTACCTTTGTCTGTAAATAAAACAAATACTTTTCTTAACGGAATAATATCATAAACCTTAACTCCAAGCTTATTAAAAAACTCTTCGCTTAAATCATAGCTACACAATATTATCTTATCTATATATCTGAACTTATTCATTTCACTCCTCCATTCATAAAAGTTTAGTACCATCTATCTTTTGAGCAATATCAATTTCCTTTATCCATTCTTCCTCACTAAATCTCTCTCTGTCTTCTTTCAATTTTAATAAGGTCTTAATTGATTCAATGGGGTAATTTGATAATACAGTCATGTAGTCTATACTATCTCTATTTAAGTTTGATTTATATGCAAAATCATTTATCAACTTAGTAATATCTCCCTTATAACCTCTTTTTTTTAATCTTTTTATATAGTTATAGCAATCATGCTCAACCATATTATAGGAGATATATCTTGTGGTTCTTATGCTAATTGTCAATCCATCTTTTTTTAGACTTCCTTCATCCACTCGTCCTAAGCATATATCATAATTATTCATACTCCTTATTATTATTTTTAAGTACTCATCTTCATCTAAAGCATTTAATGATTCATTAGCTCTATTTAGTATCTTATTTCCTTCCTCTATAATAAATAAATCAAAATCATTCTTATTATATTTATCTTCAAAAGATCTTATCATTCTTAAAGCTTTTTTAGTTTGGACAATAAATGATTCCACTTCTTTTCCTATAGAACTTTCAATTCTAGGAATCATATTTATTTTTTTCCCTTTTAAAATTTTTTGCACTTCAATTATTAAAGATATTTGACTTTCTGTATCCCAAATATACTTTTTCTTATTTCCCTTAGGAAAATTTTCTTCTCCAACAATAATTCCATTACTATTTAAAAACTCTAGTATATCCAAACACCATTCACTCTCCTTAATTGAAATACTCTTCTAAAAATTCTTCTCTATAATCAATATCTTCTAGATATCTATTAATTTTTTCTATAAAAAAATCCTCTCCCCAAGGTTGTTGCTCCCAATAGTATTGAATTCCAACTTGCCAAAATACTTGTGGGAATCTAATAAATTCTCTTATTAATTTTAATTCTTCATCATATATATTATTACTTTTACAATAATTATTTAAAATTAAATTGGCCTTTTCTTTACTCCACTTACCATCCTTCATGGCTCTAATTAATAATGAAGATACATCATGTAAATGAGTATCTAAAATACAATAATCAAAATCTATTACATTAAACTCTCCATTCTCATCAACTAAAATGTTATGATGTGCGAAATCATGATGACAAAATCCTCTTTTCATTACTTCTTTGTCCATTATTTTTATATAATTACTTTCTTTAAGACCTTTAATTGCAATTTTTCCTCTCTCTATTTCAGCTTCTATATTATCTAAGTATATATAATCAAATTTAGATTTATATGCTTTTTGAGATATTCTATTTTTAAAATCTAATATCTCATTGCATCGTGTTTCAAAAACCTTTATCCAAGAATACCATCCTATTCTAGGATTCATCTCTCTATTTAATGTAAATCCAGAACTACATTCATGAAGTTCTCCAAGTTTTTTTGATACAGCCGCCAATTCTACTGGATTATTATAATTACTTACTCTAGATGGTATCCATTCTGTTAGATATGCATAGTTGTTTCCTAATTCTATATATTCTCTACCTTGATTATTCTTTAATATATTAGGAACCTTGTTAAAGTTTCTCATTTGCAAATGTTTAATTGCAGATAAAATAAAATAAAAATGTCCAAAATCATATTTAATTATCTTTATTGCATAATTTTTGTTTTCACTTTCCAATTTATAACTATTTTTAACCTTTTCAAGTGATTTTATTTTTATTTCATAATTAGATTCTATAGAGTTTTTTAGACTTTCTGTATCCATAACTAACTCCTAAAGTTTTATTCTATTCATTATATGAAATTACATATTTCATTGTGTTTACTATCACACAAATTACTTAATTATAATATTTATAATATTATAGGTTTTTTAGGAGGCGTTACGCTTTGAAATTTTCAATAGATGCTAGGGGGATTAATTTATATAAAGGATCTGGTATAGGTACTTATACTGAAAATCTTCTTAGAGAACTTCTTAATATAGATACTAAAAATAATTATTCTATTTTTTGGACTGGAGAAAATTACGAAGATTACAAAAAAGATAATTCAAAAATTATTTTTACATCAAAAAAGCACGGTACTTTTTATGAAAATTACTACTATCCAAACTATATAGAAGAAAATAACATAGATATGCATCACATACCTCAAAATGGCATTGGATTAAATGAATTGTATACATCACCAATAGTAGTAACTATTCATGATTTAATTCCCTATATCTTGCCTGAAACAGTAGGACGAGGCTATCTAGAAAGATTTTTAAGAGATATGCCTTTAATAGTACGTGATTCTAAAGTAATCTTAACTGTTTCTGAATATTCTAAAAGGGATATAATTAAATTTTTTCCTTTCGTTAATGAAGAAAAAATATTCGTTACTCCTTTAGCTGCCAATAAAAGTTATAAGCCACTAAATAAAACTAATTGTATTGAATATATAAAAAATAAATATAGTATTGATTCACCATTTATATTATATATAGGGGGATTTAGTACAAGAAAAAATGTAAAAGAGCTTATCATAGCTTTTAATAAAATTCAAAAATCATTAAAAAAGAATTATAAATTAGTTCTATGTGGATCAATAAGAGATGAAGGTATTAAGCTTCAAGAATTATGTAAAGAACTTTTAATGGATGATAAAATTATATTTACAGGCTTTGTTCCCGATGATGAATTACCTTTATTCTATAATGCTGCTGAAGTTTTTATTTATCCATCTTCATATGAGGGATTTGGACTTCCTCCACTTGAAGCTATGAGTTGTGCTACTCCTGTAATTACATCTAATTTAACCTCTATTCCAGAGGTAACTAAAGATTGTGCTATATTAATAAATCCATTTGACAAAGATGAATTAGCTTCTTCAATTCTTACTCTATTAAATTCAGAATCTTTGCTACAAGAATATAGCGAAAAAGGATATAATAATAGCTTAAATTTCACTTGGGAAAATACTGCTATTGCTACCTTAAAAGCCTATGAACATGTCTTTGAAAATACAAATAAATAAAAAATAAAGGTTATGAAAATTATTTCATAACCTTTATTTTAATTATTTTAATTTGTTGTAGTTGAGCTTGAAGTTAATGTTATAGTAGTATTCTGAGTTTTTCCATCTCTTATAAATTCAATATTTATACTGTCTCCCTCTTCTTTAGAGTTCTTGATTTCTTGTAACTCTTCAAATGTCTTAATTCTTGTTCCATCAGCCTTAACTATTAAGTCTCCACCCTTTAATCCTGCTTTTTCTGCTGGTGAAAATGCATTAACCTCAACAACATAAAGTCCTTGTTCCATGTTTAATTGCTTAGCCATACTTTCATCTATAACTCTTATTGATACACCTAAATTTAATATTGGTTTTGATAATGAATCAATCTTATCTTTTACATCATTAATAGGAATTGCAAATCCAATACCTTCAGCACCGTCACTTGCTTTTAATGTATTTATACCAATAACTTGCCCCTTAGTATTTATTAATGGACCACCACTATTACCTGAATTAATAGCTGTATCTGTTTGTATTAAATTTGTGCTAACTCCTGATTCTGTCTCAACACTTCTATTTAATGCACTTACTATACCTTTTGTTAATGTAGATGATAACTCCTTAGATAATGGATTTCCGATTGCTAATACTTCTTCACCTGGTTGTAATGCATCAGAATCACCTAATTCTACAACACCTGGAACTTCTATATCTTCATTTAGTTTTATCATAGCTACGTCTTGATCTGCATCATAGTTTACAACTGAAGCTGTTACCTCTCTACCATCACTTAATGTTACAGTAACTTCTTTTGCACCATCTATAACGTGATAATTTGTTAAAATATATCCATCATTATTTATTATAAATCCTGATCCCATTCCTTCAGTTTCTTGTTGGAACCATCCATTTACACTTTGAACTGATTTTGTAGATACCATAACAACTGCAGGAGATACTTTCTTATATATATCAACTGCAGATAATGCTGTATTATCTGTTGCAAATGAAACTGGGTCTGTAACTACAGTATTACTTGAACTATCGTTTCCTCCGCTCTTATCTGTTGCAAAGTAAGTAATTCCAGAACCAACTACGCCTCCACATAAAGAACATATAAGTGCTAATGCTATATATTTAGCAATTCCATTACCACCTTTTCTCTTTTTCTTCTTTTCTTTTTTTGGCTCCTCATTAAAAGTATGTTTTGTTTCATTTTCCTCAATTACTTGTGTTTCACTATAAGCTGCATCATAAATATTCTCATTATCCATATATACTAACTCCTTCTTTTTATTTATTTATTCTATACTTATAATATAACCACTCAATGTGTCAAATATATGACAATATAAAAATACTTATATAATAAAAAAACAGACATCTAAGTCATATACTTTCTTTATAGTCTCCAGTTAAAATACTAAAACTGTAACAATAAATGTGTATATGAAACTTTTTATGTCTGCTTTTGATTACTTTTTCTGTTCATCTATATCTTTTAACTTCTTAATAGTTTGCCTTATAGCATTTAGAACATTTTCTTTATCATTTAATGCTAAGAAATCTTTATCACAACTAGTCGTATATACAGTTGTTAAATCTTCACTTCCCAAGCTTCTTAATGGATCATCTTGATTTTTAGTAAGTAAATAATATGGAATGTCACTAAATACACCATCAACTTGACTATTACTTTTTCCTTTAAGAAGATTATTTAACTCATGATAAACTGCATTTGTATAATTTGACTTAGTTCTTAATGTTAAGAATTCATCTAAGTTACTCTCTAAAAGTCCAGATTCATAATCTTTTAAATTTACGTCTAAATTTAGCTTGTCCAGAAGCATTGTAAGACCACATCTTGAACCAATTCTTTCAATATTTCTTCTAAACTTAGTTATAATTTGACTTCTCTGATATTCTTTAGTCTGAACCTCTTTTTCATTAATTGGATCTATCATTATAGCAGCTGCTACTGAATCCTTAAACTGTTCTGCAAAGCTCGTTAATACAAGAGAGCCATACCCCTCTCCAACTATTATATAAGGCCCTGATAACCCTGCTTTTCTTAATAAAATTTTCAAATCTCTAGCTTGTTCTTCAGGGGTTCTTCCAGATGATCCATCACTATATCCGTACCCCTGTCTATTGTAAACGAAAGTTCTAACATTATCATTTTTCTTTAATTCTTCTACTATAGGAGTCCATTCCTCTAAAGTAGCACCCATATCTCCATCAAAAATAATAGTATAACTACCTTCCCCTTCAATTCTATAATCCAATCTTAGATCATCTACAGTAGTATAATTAACTCTTTTTTTTAATCTTTCCCCATCAATAAAGTTAACTACATTTTGAGTAACAACCCCAATAATTATTATTACGACAATTATCCCAGAAATTATTTTAAATTTATCCTTAGGACTTCTTTGCCTCTTCATATTTACTGATCGTACTCCATTTGAATACGGCAAAAACTTCATTTTATTTCTCTCCCCATACTTTCTTATATGCAATAAATATTACTATACTTAAGATTTTCAAATTACATAGACTTATTTTATAGAAATTTAAATTATAATATTAACTATTTAATTTTAAATTAGGTTTTGCATTTAAATTTAAATCACTAATTTTTCCATTAACAAAGTTAAAGTAAGCTGCACTTCCAATCATAGCAGCATTATCAGTACATAAAATTGGTGCTGGGAATAATACTTCTATTCCTCTTTTTGAAGCCTCTTTAATAAGAGTCTCTCTTAAGCTGGAATTAGATGCAACCCCACCTGCAATAGCAATTGTCTTAACATTTCTCTTCTTACAAGTTAATAATACATTTTCTTTCAATACATCTATAACTGCATGTTGGAATGATGCTGCAACATCAGCTTTATTTACTTCAATCTCTTGCATTTTACATTTATTTAAATAATTAAGAACTGCTGATTTTACTCCACTAAATGAGAAATCTAAAGTTTCTTCATGAAAATTAGCCTTTGGAAATACTATAGCCTTTGGATTTCCTTCTTTCGCTAACTTATCAATCTTAGGTCCTCCTGGATATCCAAGTCCTAAAGCTCTTGCAACCTTATCATAAGCTTCTCCAGCTGCATCATCTCTAGTCTGACCTATTACTTCATAATCCCCATAGTTTTTAACATGTACTATAAAAGTATGACCACCTGATACTACTAAAGATACAAATGGTGGCTTTAACTCTTTATGTTGTATATAATTAGCACAAATATGTCCTTCAATATGATTAACTCCTATTAAAGGTTTCTTAGTAGCAAATGATAATCCCTTTGCAAATTGTAATCCAACTAGTAATGCACCTACTAATCCTGGACCATATGTAACACCGATTGCATCAATTTTATCTAAAGTAACATTAGCTTCTTTAAGGGCCTCTTCAACTACTCCACTAATAGCCTCGATATGCATTCTTGAAGCCACTTCTGGCACTACTCCACCATATTTTTTATGTGTATCTATTTGAGAAGCAATTACATTAGATAACACTTCCCTCCCATTAACAACAACTGCCGCTGAAGTTTCATCACAACTTGATTCTATAGCTAAAATATATTTATCTTCCATCTATTTTTACCTCTTCTTTTTACTATATAACACCAAAATGTATTATAACGTAATCATAAAACATAATCAAACTATTACTTGTTAATATAAATTTGCTCATGTATAGTTTAAATATAATAAAATCTTAATTTAGATTATATACTCACGAGTAATTATATACTTTTAAAAACTTTTATTCACTATTTTTTATTTCATTTTATGGATTTTTAAGGATTTTTTAATAATTTTTTTATTATTTTAACCCTACTACAATAATTATTGCCATTATTATTTTATCTTATATCATTTTATTCTTAATATTATGGGGAGAGACAATATATGAAACCTTATGCAAAAGTAATAGTTTTAGGATCACCTATAACTAAATCAAATTTCAAATTACATAATAAAGATGGAAGAGCAATATTACCTTATAATACAGGAAAATCTCATGATAAATATGCATTATACGAAGAAGAAATAGCTTATCATGCCAGAAATCAAAATCCTGATATAGTATTTTATGAATCTCTTATTGCAATATTAAAAGTTTATTATAAAAGCGAAAAAAGACATCCTGATACAGCTAATATAACTAAAAGCATATTTGACGGTATTGAAAAGAGTGGATTAATAGTTAATGATGCTCAAATTCGAAGAATAATAGTAGAAGAATTTTACGACAAAGAAAATCCAAGATTTGAATTAGAGCTATTTGGAGAAAGTGAATTTTCAGTTTCATATTCCATTACTCAAAAAGAATCTCCAGATGAAAAAAGGATTTATTCATCATTAAAAAAATCAGTAAATTCTACTGTAAAATCTTCAAAAACAAAAAAAATAATAGAAGATACTAATAATTCTATTGCATCAACAAATAAATGCTCTATTTGCAACAATATTTTAAAAGATAATAATTATATAAAAGCTGATAAAGGGAAAACTCTTATTTGTAAAAATTGTTTTAATAAATTATTTTAAGGAGGTTATTGATTATGAAAAATAAATATGTATTTTTAGGTGATAGTTTAATATTTGGATATGGTGTTAAACCTAAAGATAATTGGGTCAATAAACTTAAAAATACTTATGATTTAGATATATATAATAAAGGTGTAAATGGAAGTACATCTACGGATATGCTTGTTAGATTTCAAAGAGATGCTATTGATAACTGTCCTAATATTTTATTTTTAATGGCTGGAACAAATGATTTACTTTCTAATAGATCCGTAACTTCTATTGTTAACAATATTGAAATAATGATTAAAGAAGCATTATTAAACAATATAAAAGTACACATAGGAATTCCTCCTAATATTATTCCTGAAATGGCAAATAAACTTTTCATGAGATGTGATACTTATGATTATTGTAAAGAAAGTCTGCCTTTATTACGTAATGAATTATTAAATCTTTGTAATTCTTATTCTTTAAAATATATAGACTTTTATTCCATAACAGAAAATTCAAAACAATTATCTAACTTATACCTTGATGGAATTCATTTTAATCCTAAAGGCCAAGATCTGTTATTTGAAGCCGCTAAAAAACTCTTTAACTAAATTGTTCGTTACGTGGAAGCGAAAAAATGAAATATTTATTTTCCAGTA